>QLUC01000111.1 GCA_018725275.1 Bacillota bacterium
GACGCAAAGTGAGAGAGTTGCTTCGCCTGCAGGAGTATGGGCGGCCCATGGTCTCACCTTGCGCGATAGCGTAACGATGAATGTCCAGAGTGGCCATAACTACCGTCTCGCGGAACTGTTTCGACCGGGTGCTAACTACATAACGCCCATCAGCGAAGAGATTAAGCGCCAAATTAAGGAGCGCGACCTCCCGCTCATCGCTGAATTTAACCAAATCAAGCCAAATCAGCCTTATTTTTTGCGTGAGGACAATTTGGTCATCTACTTTGCCACCTATGAGTATACTCCATACTATGTCGGTCTGCCAGAGTTCCCCATCCCCTTCACTATGTTGCGCTCCCTCATTTATGAAAAAAGCCCCCTCTACCGCTTCTTGCCACCGGCTTGACGGCCAATCCATCCCCTCCCTAACTGCACAAAAGCCCCTGATAGCGTGTTATAATCCAGACATGCGGAGAAAGGGGCGTCTTTGTGCGGAATTTTATATTATTTGTCATTGTGCTGGTTACTCTCGTTTTTTCGGGTTGTGCAGAGCCCAAGAAAATTGCCGAGCCGGTGAGGCCGCCCATTGTCGCCAGACCGTGGAGCCCTGATTTCCATATCTTTACCAACTCCGAAGAGGGTTTTACCCTCAAGTATCCCACCGAGATGGTCCCCGACCTAGGTCTGGCCGCCGTCCGCACTTTGCTCCGCAGTGAGAAGGCCAAGGTCCAAATCTTTGTGGAGAGGAAGACTCCTGCCAGTTCCTACATCAGCTACAGCAATGCACCTATCCTTTCCGGCGGCGACCCGGTGCGCATCATCCGCCGCGGCGTATCGACCATCCATGCCCGCACCGTCCATCAATTGTGGTGGCGGCGGCCATCCCTCGCTAAGGTTGCCAACGACATGCCCTACTACGCCTCGGTGGATATCGTTTTGGGCCCGCGCCTCACCTACAGCCTTTTCTTTCAAGCCGGAGAGCTGCGTGAGCTGGAGCGGATTGTTCCGGCCATGGTGCATTACTTTAGGCCAATTCCGGCCAGTGGCGAGGCCCCCACGGTGGTACTGCCGAGGGCGGCCCAGCGTGCGGCCGCTCTCTCCCCTGCGGCGGCCGAGCTACTCAACCAGTTGACCAACCGTAACAGACAAGCCTGGGGGTTGTTTGAGCCGAGTTTTCCCGGCGACCCCTCGGTCCTGCATCGCCTTGAGCAGCGCCTGGACTACTTCTTTCGCTACATTTTGCTTTACAGCGACTTTTCTTCCGGCATGCCGGGTGCGCGCCTGGCGCATACCGCCAAGGAAGGCCGCATACCGGTTTTGACTTTGCAAACCTTTGTTCCGCGCTTGGGTGGAGCTCTACCCCTCACCTACGACCTCCTTTCCGGGCACTATGATGCCTGGCTCAGGCAGTACGCCCGCGATGTAGCCGATTTTGGGCAACCCGTGTTGTTTCGCTTTAACAATGAGATGAATGGCGACTGGTGTGTTTATTCGGCCTACCATAGCAGCAAGGACGCCGCTCTCTATGTGGCCGCCTACCACTACCTATACCGTCTCTTTGCCGAGGAAGGCGCGAGTAATGTGCTCTGGGTGTGGAACCCCCACGACGGCAGCTATCCCCCCTTTAAGTGGAATGACAAACTCCTCTATTACCCGGGCGACGCCTATGTGGACATCGTGGGGCTGACCGGGTACAATGCCGGCACCTACTACCCCGGCGAAAAGTGGCGTGGTTTCCGCGAGATCTACGACCCCCTTTACGCCAGTTACAATGCCCTGTTCCCCCACAAGGCTTTGATGATCACCGAGTTTGCCTCTAATTCAGTGGGCGGAGACAAGGTGGCGTGGATCAATGAGGCGCTCTCTAACATGCACCGCTACCCCCGCATCAGCGTCGCCATCTGGTGGAACCATGCCGACTTTCATGGCACCATCCCGGCACGGCGCTACTGGCTGGATGAAACGCCGGAGACATTGGCGGCTTTTAAAAAGGGACTGGACTCTTTCAGGTAGCAGGCATTTCTTTCGGTTGCCAAAGCATAGAGGGAAAGGTCTCGCTATGTCGAACATATGACCACTAACCAAAAAGGGAGGGCGTACATTGCAGGAACAAATACGGGCAGTCCTAGAGACGCTAAAGCAAGCGGGCGTCGATTATGCCGACATTAGGGTGAGTGAAATTGTCGAGGAGAGCATTTCTACCGAAAATGGCAAGGTACAGAATTTGAGCGCCAATCGCACCAAAGGCTACGGAGTGAGGGTAGTAGCGCTGGGCAGCCTCGGCTTTGCCGCCTCGCAGGAATTTGAGCGCATGGAGCAGACCGCCCTCGAGGCCCTGCGCATCGCCAAGGCCAGCCGGGTGGCCCAGCGCCAGCCGGTGCGGCTTTCCCCCAAGGAGGCGGTGGTGGACCACTACGCGACTAAAGTGGGCATCGACCCCTTCTCCGTGCCTAAGAGCGAAAAACTAGACCTGCTTTTTCGCGCCGAAGCGGCCATGCGCGAGGCAGCGCCCACCTTGTTCAAGACTGTGGGCAATATGGATTTTCGTCGCGAAGAAAAACTCTTTATGGACACCGACGGCTCAGTTATAACCCAGACCCTTTACGAGTCAGGCGGCGGCATCGAAGCCATCGCCGTCAGCCCAAAGGAGATGCAGAAGCGCACCTACCCCAACTCGTTCCGCGGCAACTTTGCCACCGCCGGCTACGAGTTTGTCCTCGCCATGGGCTTAGTGGAAAATGCCCCACGGGTAGCCCGCGAGGCGGCCATGCTCATCGCGGCGGAGGAATGTCCCAGCGGTCTGTTTGACCTCATCATCGACGGCTCGCAATTGACCCTGCAAATCCATGAGAGCATCGGTCATCCCATCGAGCTGGACCGAGTGTTTGGCTACGAGGCAGGCTATGCCGGAACTAGCTTTTTGAATCCCGCCATGGTGGGTTTTCAGTACGGCTCAAAGCACGTTAACATCGTCGCCGATGCCACCGTGCCCGGAGGCTTGGGCACCTTCGGCTACGACGATGAGGGAGTAAAGGCAGAGGCCACGCCCATCATTACGCAGGGAATTTTTCAAGGCTTTCTTTCCTCACGCGACACCGCCGCAGTGCTCGGGCAGCAATCAAACGGCACCGCCCGCGCTGACGGTTGGCGGCGCATACCCATCGTGCGCATGACCAATATCAACTTGTTGCCGGGCGATCTTGAGCTTGACGAACTGATCGCCGGAGTCGAAGATGGCCTCCTGTTATCAGCCAACAAGAGCTGGAGCATTGACGACAAGAGACTTAACTTTCAGTTTGCCTGCGAGATGGCGTCAGAAATTAAGGGCGGGAAGCTCACCGGCAAGATCTACCGCAATCCAATCTACACCGGCATTACCCCAGAATTTTGGAACAGCTGCGATGGAGTGGCCAACGAGAAGTACTGGCAGATGTTTGGCACCCCCAATTGCGGCAAGGGAGAGCCCGGTCAGGTGGCCCATGTCGGTCATGGCTCGGCGCCGGCTCGCTTCAGAAAGGTAAAGGTAGGTGTGACTGATGTTAAGTAAGAGCAGTCTCTATGACATCATCGACCTGGTGCTGGCCGAGGCCAAACCCTTTGACGCCCGAGTTTTGGTCAACGCCGGCACAGTGGGACTTACCCGCTATGCCAACTCCGAAATACACCAATCCGTGTACGAGGACGCCACTGAAGTGACCATCACCATTACCACCGCCAACAAGCGGAGCGAAACCAAGACCACGGCCTACGACGAGGCCAGCCTCAGGGAAGTAGTGCGCGACCTAGTGCAGAACTTGACTTTCTTGCCGGAGGGAGAGGAGCAACCAGCTTTAGTCGAGGGTCCTCCCCTCATCGAGACCGAGGATTGGTCGGCCGAGCTAGAGGAACAGTACACCGTAGAAAAACGCGCCCAACTCATTAAGGACTGCCTAGATACCCTCGATGCCGATCACTTGGCCTACGGGGCGCTCACCTACAGCGTGGGGCACTTGGCCTTTGGCAACTCGCGGGGCATCAAACGCTTTGCGCGCACCAACCGGGTAAACTTTTCCGCCTTGGTGGCCGCCAGCGCCGGTGGATCGGGCTTTGCCAAGATTACGGGGGCGCATCCCGACAAGCTTGATGTCCCAGCTGCGTTCGCCCGAGCCCGCCAAAAAGCCCTCTTCAACAAAGACCCCATCGACCTCGAGCCGGGGGCCTACACAGTGATTCTCGAGCCCTTGGCGGTGTCGGACTTGGTCAGCTACATGAGCCTCATCGCCTTTACCGGCAAGAGCGTACAGAACCAGTCTAGTTTCCTCACCGGAAAATTGGGGGAGAGGGTCTTTGACCCGCGCCTTAACCTCACGGACGACTACACCGACGAAAACACCATGCGCCTGCCCTTTGACTTTGAGGGAGCCGCCCGCACCGTGGTCAACATCATCAGCGCCGGTGTGGCCACCGACCTGACCCACGACGGGCCGAGCGCTAAGAAGGCCGGGGTGCCAACCACCGGCCACTCGGTCAATATGCCCAACTACGGCGGCCTGCCCATCAACTTAGTGATGACGGCTGGGGAGAAGAGTCTGGCCCAGATTATCAGTGAAAGCGACCAGGCCCTCTTGGTCACCCGCTTTCACTACATGAACCCGGTCAACCCCCGCCAGGGGCTGCTCACCGCCCTGACCCGCGACGGCTTCTTTAAGATTGAAAAGGGCACAATCGTCGCCGCCGTCAAAAACATGCGCTTTACCGAGAGCATGCTAGTGGCCCTGAACAATGTTGTCGAGATATCCAGCGACCGCGCCGCCACCCCCAGTTTTTTTGCTAATCACTACGTGCCCGCGCTTAAGCTGAAGGATTTTCACTTCACCGGCAAGACGCAGGCCTAAGGCGCATACAAAAAGGCTCTTGAGCTACTCAAGAGCCTTTTTTTTATGGCGGAGAGGGAG
>QLUC01000112.1 GCA_018725275.1 Bacillota bacterium
TAGGAATACTGATTTCGAGTGAAGCAGCGGGTGATTTTTTCTGAGCCGTTCAGTATACCTGCATACCGGGCTACAGGTATATCTAGAGATGTTAAGGCCTTTGGCTTTCAGTGTTATTGCTAGAGGGGCATGATGTGTGACGGAGGTATTTAACAATTAAAGAAAATGTATAAAAATCCATAAAAAGTTAATGACATGTTGTGTAGTAGTGATATACTTCCATTATTACTCACAACAGCAACTCCAATGTTATTTAAGGCTTAAGGGAGAAAATCCCTTCAAAAGAAAAGTTGTAGGGGCAGGGAACGCCACCATGATTATTGACGAGACGGCGGACTTGCTCGAGGCCGCGCGCAATCCCTTTTTCGGGGAAAAACTCACGACGCTCCTGTCCATCTTTAAGTATAGCGACTTTGATCAAGCGTTAAGTCGAATGTAAGCTATTTATGCAGTCGGGGGCAAAAGTCACTCTGTCGGCATTTATTCCTTTGACAACGACCACATTCACCGCTTGGCCCTAGCGGCACCTGGGGAGGCAACATCGTCTCAGAAAACATCAACCTGAAGCACTACCTTAATCACGCCGAAAGCGACGCCTTCCCCCTGAGTCCGCAGCTGATTTTGGCAGAAGTGCGGCAAGCCCTTCCGTTTGACGCCATCATTACCACCGATGTAAGCTGGAACAAGCAAAAGAGGAGGATTCACGCAATGAGTAGATGGATGAGAACCGTTGGACTACTGCTAGTCGCATCTCTCCTAGTAACCCTAGTTGTGGGCTGCCGCCCGGCGGCGCGCCCCTTCCCATCGCGCACCATTGAAGGCGTTATCGCTTGGGGTGCCGGCGGCGGCACCGATGTGTCGTCCCGTCTCTTGGCTTCTATTGCTGAAGCTAAGCTCGGACAGAGCATTACCATGACCAACCGCACCGGCGGCACCGGTGCTATTGCCACCCAGTATGTGCATGACCGCCCCGCCGACGGCTACACAGTGATGTTCCACGCCGAAAACCCGCAGCTCTACCAGGTGTTAGGGCTTTCGACCCTCACCTATGCCGACTTCGAGCCCATTATTCTCACTGTACAGGGGCCGACAGTAATCGTGGTGCATCCGGACTCTCCAATTCAGACCTACGAGCAATTGATCGAGCCGGCGAAAGCTAAACCCGGCAGAGTTAACTTGGGTATCAGCGGTGTCGGCGGGCAGCCCTATGTCACCGCCCAAATTCTGAACAGCGTTGAAGGCATCACCTTTAACCAAGTAGCCTTTGATGGCGACGGCCCGCTCGCTACAGCACTCCTCGGCAAGCACATTGACGTCACGGGGCTCGCGTTGTTGGCTGCTGTACCGCAGGTACAGGGCGGCACGCTCCGCGCCCTTGCAGTTGTGGCTAACGCCCCGCTTGATGTTCTTCCCGGCGTGCCAGCCATAGGCGTGCTTAGGCCCGCTGCGCGCAGCATGCTGACCACCGCAGGTTTCTTCTACGGCGTCCATGTTAGGAAGGGCACGCCCCAGCCGGTGGTCGACAAGCTGCGGGAAGCTTTCGTCGCAGCCTACAACGACCCGAAATTCGTTCAGTTCGCTAGGGAGCGTGGACTGGTCCTCCTCGGGCATACCGGGCAAGCAGCCCGCGATTACATGGCGCAGTGGCAGCGCCATATGGCTTGGCTCATATATGACGCCGGCGGCGCTAAGGAATCGCCACAGAAGTTTAATATCGCGAGACCGTAGGTTATGATAACGAGGGGAGGAGAGATCCTCCCCTCGCTTAGGCAAAGGAGGGGTTGCCGTGGACGCCAAAGGCACACCAAAGGCAGAGAGCGCTCTGCAACGCCCCGGCGAAAGCATCTTTCTGGTAATTCTACTCTTGGCGTTAGCTTTGCTATTCCCTGAAGCGCATAAGCTCCCGGGTATTTTTCAAGGACAATGGGCTGGGCCGGGCTCGTTGGCACAACTCTTGCTGCTCGTCATGGCTGCGCTGGCTGGGGGGCTGTTAGTGTCGGCTTGGCGTACAGGCTCTGCCGCGCTTATGCCTACAGTGCGATATCTCTTTTCGCGCGATGCCGTACTGTTGCTGGCGACCGTCATCGGCTATGCTGTGGTTCTGGTGCCGTTTAGTTTTGAGCTGGCTACTTTTGGTTTTCTCGTGGCTGCAATGTATTTGCTTGAACCGGTAATGCTGCTGCGGAAGGTTATACTGGCTATCGCTACGGTGGGCGTCATCTTCGTGATTTTTAGCATGCTCTTTGAAGTGGTCTTGCCGTAGTGGAGGAGGGATTTTAATGGCAGGTCTTGAAGGCTTTCTTATCCCCTTTCTCAATATCGAACTCTTGCTGTACGTCGCCGTTGGTGTTTTCGTTGGCATTTACATTGGCGCTATTCCGGGTCTCTCAGTAACCATGGCGGTGTCCTTGCTCTTGTCCTTCACCTATGCCTGGGATATATATCCTGCACTGGCCCTGATGGTCGGTATCTACACGGGCGGCGTATACGGCGGCAGTAGATCGGCTATTTTACTTAATATCCCCGGGACACCGTCCGCCGTGGCCACAGGCTTTGACGGTTATCCGCTGGCGCGCCTAGGCGAAGCAGGCAAGGCTATGGGATTGGCCACCACCATGTCTGTGCTGGGCACCTTTTTCGGCATTGTGGTGTTAGCGGTGGCCGCTCCCTTTGTGGCAAATCTGGCACTTAGTTTTGCTCCCCGCGATTATCTTCTGTTAGCTTTGATGGGCATGCTGCTCGTAGGCAGTCTTAGCCGCGGCTCCTTGAGCAAGGCCTTGCTCACCGCCGCGATTGGCACCTTTGTCGGTTTCGTAGGCATGGACCCCTTTACGGCACAGCCGCGCCTCACTTTTGGCAACCCCGGCCTACTTGGAGGCATTAGTTTTGTCGTCGTGATGATTGGGCTGTTTGGTTTGTCGGAGGGGCTGTATCAGCTGCACCACAAGATTCCCCCCGTCAAGCAAAAGATAGACCGCATAGTGCCCGACCTAAAGCTCGTCCTAAAGAACTTGCCCCTGGCCCTCCGCTGCTCGGCGCTCGGCACCTTGATTGGTGCTTTGCCTGGGACGGGAGGGGACATTGCAGCACTTATGGCTTACGACCACGCCAAGCGCACGATCAAGAACCCATCGCGACCCTTTGGGGAAGGCGCGTGGGAAGGCGTGGTTGCGCCGGAAGCCGCAAACAACGCCGCGATCGGTGGGGCCTTTATCCCCATGATGACGCTCGGTATCCCCGGGGACTCAGTGACCGCCGTACTGATTGGCGTTATGATGATTCACGGCCTTCGCCCCGGGCCACTATTGATGCGCGAACAACCGGAGTTCTTCTGGATGATCGTAGGCTCGCTCATCATCTCGAATATCTTCCTATACATCTTTGGCATGTCGGGGATTCGCATCTTCAGCAAAGTAGTGGAGATTCCAAAGAGCATCATTGTGCCAATTATTCTAGTTCTTTCGGTTGTAGGCAGTTACGCCATTAATCATAACGTGGCTGATGTCTACTGGATGATTGCCTTTGGAGTGCTCGGGTACTTTATGAAGATGTATGACTACCCTTTAGCGCCTATGGTTTTGGGGGTCATTCTCAGCCCTTTGATTGAGTCAAACTTTCGGCGCGCCATGGCCTTGTCACACGGCAACGTGGGCGACTTCCTGCTGAGCATAGTTACCAGCCCGCTTTCGGCCTCTCTGCTTGCGTTTACGGTTATTATGCTCGTCAGTCAGCAGGACTGGAAGACTTTGCTCGTCAGATGGAAGAAACGACCTTTTTAGGAGGAACGAAGCATGATTGACGTAGAAACCAAGTTAGTTGGATTGCTCGGCTCGCCCTTAAAGCAAAGCTTCTCGCCGGCGATGCAGAACCGCGCCTTTAAGGCAGCGGGGCTAAACTATTATTACTTCCCCATCGAAGTAACTCCTCACGGGCTGCGGGACGTGCTGCAGGGCATCCGGCGCATGAACTTCGCGGGTTGCAACGTGACAAAGCCCAATAAAATTGAGGTGCTGCAGTATTTAGACGCGATAGACACCGCCGCTCTCGCCATAGGCGCCGTTAACACCATCAAGGTTGTGGACGGGCAACTCATCGGCTATAACACCGACGGCCTTGGGTTTGCGGCATATCTTGAGCAGGACGAGCAAATTCACATTCCCGGTACACGCTTTTTCGTGTTGGGCTGTGGGGGAGCCGGTCGCGCCATTGCGACGGTTTTAGCCGCCCGGGGAGCTAAGGCCATTACCTTAACGGATATGTCCGAAGCCGCTGCGGCAAACCTAGCCGACTCCATCGACGAACATTACTCCTATAAAGCTAGCCGCTTGCGCCTGGGCACGACTCATATGCAGGACGCGCTTGCAGAGGCCGATGTCATCGTTAACGCCACTGCCGTCGGCATGTCTCCCCACATTGACGATAGCCCGCTCCCTTTGTTCCTTGACAGCACTCCGTTGGTTTGCGATATTATATATAATCCTACCACCACGAGGCTGATGCGCGAAGCCGCCTCCTTAGGATGCAGGACCGCGAATGGCCTCGGCATGGTCATCTATCAGGGAGCGGCTGCTTTTACGATTTGGACTGGTCTAGCCGCTCCTGTCGCCGAGATGAAAGAGACTATTTTGGAGGTTTCCCATGGCCCTAAGCCCCATCGTGATAACTGATTTGCGCCCAATCCGCGACCTAGTGTACGAGAGCCTGCGCAGCGCGATCATGAAAGGACACCTAGAGGCAGGGGAGCGTCTGGTTGAGAGCGAGATAGCCGAGCGACTGCAGGTCAGCCGCACACCCGTGCGTGAAGCTTTGCGCATGTTAGAAAAGGACGGCATCGCAACATCAGTGCCGCGGCGCGGCACGGTTGTCGTCGGCCTTAAGCTTGAGGATGCCATTGAGATATACAGC
>QLUC01000113.1 GCA_018725275.1 Bacillota bacterium
TAGGATGGCGATGTTGGCAACATTGGCTTGGTCTCGTGCATTTGCCAGGGCGCCCATGACGCGGGGGACGGCGACGCCGGCCAGGATGCCGAGGATGGCGACGACGGCGAGGAGTTCGATGAGGGTAAAGCCCATTTGCCCCTTTTTCTTTTGCTTAAACATTTACTTCATCTCCTTTTAATAACTATAACCTTATGACATCATACGACACAAGGCAATTAAATCCCTCTTTTTTCGCACCTGCCAATTAATTTTTTTAGCCAATCAACCTAAAACTATCGAACATAGGAAGGATAATGGCCAGGATAATGAAGGTGACGACGATGGCGAGGACGCCAATGACCATGGGCTCGAGAAGCTGGGTCATATTATCGGTGGTGTGCTTTATTTCGGCATCGAGAAATTCGGAGGCCTTCTCTAGCATTTGGTCAAAGCTGCCTGTTTCTTCGCCTACGGCAACCATCTGAATGACCAAGGGCGGAAAATAGCCGGTCTGTTCTAACTGCGCCGCCACGCCCTGACCCATGCGCACCGCCTCCTGCGCCGGGCGGAGCGCCTCGCTGAAGACTGAGTTGCCGACGGTCTGCCGCACGAGGGCGAGGGCGGGAATAATGGGCACACCGCTGTGGGCTAGGGTGGCGAGGCTGCGGCAGAAGCGCGAGACCAGCTTTTTTTTGGTGATGTCGCCAAAGATGGGGTAGCGCAGGGCTAGCCGGTCCATGATAACTTGCCCCTTTGCGGTCTTGGCGTAGAGTTTAACGCCAATATAGCCCATGAAAAAAACCGCGGCCAAGACCCACCAGTAATGCTGCATAAAATCACCCATGCCGAGCAAAATCCGCGTCGGTAGCGGCAGGGTCGCCCCCATCATGGTGAAAATCTCGGCAAAACGGGGGACGACAAAGGCAATGAGGAAGCTCCCCACGAGGACCATCGCCCCGACGACCATCTTCGGGTAGTTGAGGGCGGACTTAATCCTTTGCTCCAGCTCGTGCTCCCTTTCGAAATGTTCGGCGGCGCGGTTGAGGACGGCATCGAGCGAGCCGGCAATTTCGCCGGCGGCGACCATGTTGTAGAGCAGGGGCGGAAAGACCAAGGGAAAACGCTTCATGCTCTCGCCCATGCCCTCCCCCGTCTCGACCATAGCGGTAACCTGCTGCAAGATGTCTTTCAGGCGGGCATTTTGGGTCTGCCGCCCCACCGTGCGCAGGCTCTGCAAAATATTGACGCCCGCACCATAGAGGACGGCCAACTGCCGCGCCATGATGGCTAGGTCTTTTAAGGTGATGACTTGGGCAAAGAGGGTTACCTTGCCCTGGCCGCTCCGCGCCATGTAGGTGGTGACGTCGCGGCTTTGCTCTAAATGCACCACCACTAAGCCGCTCCTTTGCAGCTTGTGCAGGGCTTCCTGCTCGAAATCGGCCTCTATCTGACCCTTTCTTGGTTGGCCGTCGTTGGCCCGGGCACGGTAATCGTAGAGCACAGGCACTTTCCCACCCCTATTCCAGTATCTTCATGAGGCTATATTCTTGGGAGTAGACCTCGTAGGTGGCTTGGGTAATAATTTTCTGCTCGAGCAAAGTGCGCAACGAGGTCTCCATGGTGACCATGCCGAGTCGGGCATTGGTCTGGAGGATGGAGGGCAGCTGGTGGGTCTTGCCTTCACGGATGAGGTTGCGCACAGCGGGGGTGGCGAGTAAGATTTCTACCGCGGCCACCCTGCCCGGCCCATCGGCCCGCGGCAAGAGCTGCTGGGCAATGACACCCTGTAGGGAGGCGGCTAGCTGGATGCGAATTTGCGACTGCTGGTGCGGGGGGAAGATGTCGATGATGCGGTCAATGGTCTGCGAGGCTGAGGGGGTATGCAAAGTGGTGAGGACAAGATGACCTGTCTCGGCCGCACTGATGGCAATCTGGGTGGTGTCGTAGTCCCGCATCTCGCCAACCAAAATGACATCGGGATCTTCGCGCAGGGCGGCCCTGAGACCGCTGGCAAAAGAAGGGGTATCCGGCCCGATTTCGCGCTGGTTGACCATGCTCTGGCCATGGCGGTGCAAGAATTCAATGGGGTCCTCGAGTGTCAGGATATGGAGCGCCTCTTCATGGTTAATTTGGGCAATCATGGCTGCTAAAGTGGTGGACTTGCCGCTACCGGTGGGTCCGGTGACTATGACTAGGCCAAAGTTGCGGCGGGCCAGTTCGCTGATTACCTTGGGCATGCGGAGATTCTCAAGGGTGGGCACCCCAATGGGAATAATTCGCAGCGCTAAGGCTATGGCATGGCGCTGTCGGTAGGCGTTGACGCGAAAGCGCCCGAGCCCAGAAATACTGCGCGAGAAATCAATGCTCCCTTCACGCTCAAACTTGTCCTGTTGTTCGGCGCTTAAGATCTGTTCGAGAACAGCTTTGGTATCGGCCGTTTTTAACACCGGAAAGCCGCTCAGGGGCACAAGCGCGCCATCAACGCGCAGCATGGGCGGCAGCTCCACCGTCAGGTGCAAGTCCGAAGCGCGAGCCACACTCGCTTGCCGCAGCAGTTCATCAACAACAAAGATGCTTTCTATTGCTATCCCTCCTGATAAGACATACGTAAGACTTCGCTCACGGTGGTAAACCCCTGCCTAGCCTTCTCTAGGCCGTCTTGCCGAAAGCTGCGAATGCCCATGCCAGCTGCTAGCGCCCGCAACACACCAGCCGTGGCCCGCGCGGCAATACGCTCGCGTAGCTCCTCGTTGATGGGCAGTACTTCGAAAATGCCGATGCGCCCTCTGTAGCCTTCGCCATTACAATATTCACAACCCTTAGGACCAAAGAAGGGATGCTCGGTCTTAGGGTCAAGGCCTAAGGCGGTGAGCTGCGGCGACCCCGCCGGGAGAGGGGCAAGCATTTTGCAGTGGGGACAAAGACGGCGCACTAAGCGCTGGGCGACTATGCCTAAAAGCGAGGACGCCACGAGGAAGGGCTCAACCCCCATATCTACCAGTCGGGTGATAGTGCTCGGGGCATCGTTGGTGTGGAGTGAGGAAAGTACAAAGTGACCGGTCAGCGCCGAGCGAATAGCGATGTCGGCGGTCTCGCTGTCGCGGATTTCGCCGACCATGATAATATCCGGGTCTTGGCGCACTAAGGCACGCAAAACTTGGGCGAAGCCCAAACCTATGCGCGCATTGACCGCCACTTGGTTGATGCCGGGCACGCGGAACTCCACCGGGTCTTCGACGGTGACGATGTTGCGCTGGGGATTGTGCAAGAGTCCAAGGGCCGAATAGAGGGTGGTGGTCTTGCCGCTACCGGTAGGCCCGGTGACTAGCACCATGCCGTATGCACTCTGCAGCATGGCCTCTAACTGGCGGCGGGGCTCTTCCGTAAGGCCAATCTCGGCCAAAGACAACTTGGTGCTGCCAGACTTTAAGAGGCGGATGACAAGTTTCTCCCCGAGGACGGTGGGCAAGCTGGATAAGCGCAGGTCCAAGGGATCTTTTAATTCGGTAAAGCGCAGGCTGCCGTCCTGCGGCAATCTCTTTTCGGATATGTCTAGCCCCGCCATAATTTTAACGCGTGACACCACAGCGAGGGACACTTCTTTGTCTAAGCGGGTGATGTCTTGCAGCAGGCCATCGATGCGAAAACGCACCCGCACCCCTTCTTCCCCCGGCTCGAGGTGGATGTCGCTAGCGCGCTCTTTTACCGCCTGGGCGATGAGATGGTTGACTAGGTGCACCACCGGCGCGGCGTCGGCGGCATTGGTGGGTGTAGTCGCCTTGCCATCCCCAACCTGTGCCTCGGGGTAGAGGCGGGCTAGGGCTCGGTCAAGGTCGGTCGTGCTCATGACGGTAATCTCAAGAGTCAGGCCGGTGATAAGGCTGATGTCATCTATGGCCACCACATTTAAGGGGTCACTGGTAGCTATTTTGAGCTTCTTGCCCTCTCTCGCGATGGGCACCACTTTGTAACGCCTGGCTGTTCTCGCGCTAAACAGGCGCACGGCCTCCGGGTCAAAAGAAACATCCCGCAAAGCCACAAAGGGCAGGTGAAATTGCTCGGCCATGACCCGAGCGAGTTGTTCTGGCGTGACAAAACCCAGCTTTACCAAGGCTTCCCCCAAACGCCCCCCTGTATTTTCGGCGAGGGCCTGTTCGAGCTGGGGTCGGGTGAGTATCCCCTGTTCCAGGAGTATTTCGCCTAGTCTCTTGCGCACCGCTGGCAGCACCCTTTCCGTCGCTAAGTAGCCCTAACACCAATAGGATAACAATTAGCCATGGACCGGCGCATAACCTGCCTAGCCTCCCCCTTTATTTCTGTAAGACGAGGTTTCTGAGGATGACGCGCTCAACCAGGCGCAGGACACGTGTGCCTAAGAATTCACGGCGGCAAAGGGGCACGACCAAGATGGTGTAAAGACCCAGGCGATTGCCTCCGAGCACATCGGTGAATACTTGGTCCCCAATCATCGCTGCCTGCTCAGGGCGGCTGCCAAGCAGGTCCAGCGCCTGTAAGAAGGCGCGCCGACTGGGCTTATTGGCCTTGCTCAAACCCGGAATACCTAACACTTGGCGAAAATGAGCGATGCGTTGCTCCAGGGCATTAGACACCAAGCAGACTTTAAAGCCCCGAGCGCGAAGCTCTTTTAGCCAGGCGAGCAAGGTGGGGTTGGCCTCGTGTTCTACCCAAGGCACGAGGGTGTTGTCGAGATCGGTAATGATGGTATCGATACCGAGGGCTTTCAGTTTTTCAAGGTCAAGGCAAAATATGCTCTCCACGTAAAGCTTCGGCAGGAGCAATGATGGCAAGGCGACACCTCCGTCAAATAGTTGGGCGGACCGTTAAAATCCGCCCTCCTTGGTTACCTCCAAAAGGAGGTTTTTCATGGCTTGCTTCTCGATGCGCGCGACATAGGAGCGT
>QLUC01000114.1 GCA_018725275.1 Bacillota bacterium
CCAGGCCCGGTTGAAGTAGGCATCTTTAGCGGCTTCGTCATCAAGGACGGCGTCAAATGCAGTCCTGACGGCGGTGTTAAGCTCGTCTGAGACAGCAACCATGGTAACGCCCCTCTGCCGCAACCTTTCCGAAGCAGCGGCTTCCGCCAGGCGGAATGCCCCATAATTGTTAATCAAGCTGGTTATCGCCGTATTAGTCACAATAGCTTGCAGGTCGGGCGGAAGCTCGTTCCACCGTGCCATGTTGATCTCGATGCCCGTGGCATGGGACGGCGCGCGTCCTCCCTGCATGACGTACCTAGCTGCCTCGTGGAAGCCCATGGCATAGTCAGCTTCTAAAAACAAAAACTCTGCGGCGTCCACGACACCGGTGAGCAGTGCGGGCACAATGTCGGCGGTGGCAATAAAATGCGCCTCAACGCCCATGCGTCTAAAGACGTCTAGGGAAAGGCCGGCAGCGCGTACTTTCAGGCCTCGGAGATCGGCGGTTGTTCTAATCGGCTTCTTGGCCCACAGGAAGTTTTCCGCAGGGTCATTGCTAAATGGAATCCAGTGCAAACCGTAGTTCCCGTACAGTTCACGGGCTAGCTCCAAGCCCCCTCCGCTGAGGATCCAGGTGCGATATTCGTCTTGGCTCATGCCAATTGTTTGACCGCAGAAAATCCCAAACGCCCTGTTTACGCCTATCCACCAAGGCGGGAACGAGTGACCGATGTCCACGGTGCCTGCAGTCACTGCACTCAATAGGTCAGCCCCGGGTACTAGCGCATTGATGGGGTGCAGAGTGATCTTTAGCCGCCCACCACTGGCTAAGTATACCTCCTCGGTCCATCTTTGTGCTTTGAGAAACAACGGATGTCCCGCCATGTAGATTCCCTGCATGTTCCATTCGAACAGCGGCTCGGCCTCCCCTGGGGGACCCTCTAAGGCAGTCTCCATTGCCGGGCGTACCATGTACCCGACGGTGACAGATGCCAGAACCAAGAACACCAACAGGACGATTGAAAGCTTTTTCATTAATGGGTAACCTCCCTGCTTGTTGTATGCGGACGACATGAATTACAACCGGCTCCAGCTCACCCCCTTCTTAACTTCCTTGGTAACGGTGCCGTTTCCCTCAGACTGAACAGCTTACCTTATCAACAATCTAGGTAGCCACAAAGCAAGTTCGGGAAAGAGCGCGACTAGCAACAGCCCCAATGCCTGTAACCCAATAAATGGCCACACACCGCGGTAAAGATCTTGGAGTTGAACTTCTGGCGGCGCAACTTGCTTAAGGTAAAATATAGCGTACGCAAACGGTGGTGACAGGAATGACATCTGTAGGTTCACACAAATCAGCATGCCAAACCAAATGGGGTCCCACCCCATGGTGATGGCAATCGGAGTAAAGATGGGGACGACGATTAGCAAAATCCCTACCCAGCAAATAATTTGCCCGAGGAGGAACACAGAGGCCATCATAATGATCATAACTACGATTGGGTTGCCGCCCGCAATGCCCAATATCGCGTCTTTGATGACTTCGCCGCCACCCATGGCCAAAAATACCGAGGTGAACATTTGGGCACAAACCATCAGCCATAGAATCGTGGAAGAAACTTGCACCGTCTGTTGGGCAGCTTCACGCAGTGATCTCCAGGTGAATTTACGCATGGCGACGCACAAGAGCACGGTGCATAAAGCGCCGATACCTGCCGCCTCAGTGGGGGTGGCAACGCCAAAGAAGATTGTTCCCAAGACGCCAAAGATCAAAGCAAGGGGCGGAACAAGGGAAATCACCAATTCTGATACGAATGTGGCGGGGTTGATTTGCGCGATTTCGTCGTCACGACAAGGAGGACCCAGCTCTGGGCGCAAGTAACAAACAACGGCGATGTAGGTCATGTACATAGCCGACAGGAGTAACCCCGGCACCACTGCGGCAGCAAACAGGGAAACTATGGATACGCCCGCAGACAAACCATAGAGAATAAGCATAATGCTCGGCGGAATCAGAATTCCTAACGTTCCGCCCGCGCAGATTATCCCAGTGGCTAACGCTTTGTTGTACTTAGATTCCAACATCTTTGGCAACGCTAAGACCCCCATCATAATGACAGCGGTGCCGATGATGCCGGTCGTTGCAGCAAGGATAGTGGAGATTAGGATCGTGACAATGCCTAAACCGCCGCGTAAAGAACCTAGCGCTAGGCGCAAGTTGTGAAACAGGCGGTCAGCGATGCCTGAGGACTGCAACATGCACCCCATAAACACAAAGAGGGGCAACGCAACCAAGGTGTCGTTAGACATAACAGCAAAGACACCGCGCACCATCATGTCTAGACTAAGGGGACCTAAAGTTGCGAGTCCGACTAGAGCCCCTATGCTCATTAACACGGTTGAAATAGGCATTCCCATAAGGATGCCAGCAATGAGCCCAACAAAAGAGAGTATTGTCATGATCTGTGGACTCATTTTTGTGCCTCCTCCTTAATCACTGCCTGTACCGACCTAACGACCCCGATGATGCCCTGCAAGGCGACTAGGACAAAGGTTATCGGGATAAGAACAAGGAAGGGCCACAGTGGTGGACGCCACAGCGTTAGAATAGACTCTTCTCCGATGCGTATGGCAACCATAAGGCGAGAAATAGCGGGGTTAATGAGAATTGCTGCGATCACTAAGAGGATGACATTGTTGATGAGACCTAACCATGCTTTCTGTTCTCCAGTGAGATTAAAGGACTGTAGCAAGTCACTTGCGGAAATATGGGCATTGCGCGAATAGTAGAAGCCGACCGGCAACAACAACATAATGGAATAGAACCACAACATGGAATCCCGTGCCCAGATCAGGGGTAGATGAAAGACGTAACGAACGACGACCTCTAAGGTAACGATAATCACGAGAGCATACACTGAGAACTGTAACGCCGCCTCTGCTTTGGCACTAATTTGTTCAAACCACGCCGCCAATCTCTCGAATAGGGCCATTAAGCCACCGCCTTCCTAGTGCCTCCGTTTGTAAACTATAGAGCCCATACGCTAATGATATCGCAATCGCCTACAAATCCACCCTTCTTCTAGGTAATGTGAGCGGTCGTTATTTAAATTATCATAAAGATGTGCTTTTGTAAAGTTCGCGCATGGCAGAAAGGACGGCGCCGCGGCTGGCCGGAGTGACCATCTGAACGTACCTGGCCAGCCAGCCGGTGATCCCCTGCCGGATGGGCGGCGTAAAGGCTGCCTTCCTAGCGGCAAGCTCTTGTTGCTGCACCAGTAGCTCCAGCGTGCCTGCTTCCAGGTCGTAAGCGATCAGATCGCCGTCCTTAACCAGCGCAATTGGGCCACCGTCGGCGGCTTCGGGACAAATATGACCGATACAGGCTCCCCGTGTGCCACCGGAGAAGCGGCCGTCGGTAACCAGCGCCACCGTCTCTCCCAATCCCATCCCCACTATCGCCGCTGTCGGTCCCAACATCTCCATAAAGCCGGGGCCGCCTTTTGGCCCCTCAAAGCGTATAACCACCACTTCGCCATGCTTGATGCGCCCCTCCAAGATGGCGGCACAGGCTTCTGCCTCTCCGTCAAAGACTACCGCCGGTCCTTTGTGACGCACCATCTGCGGTCCCACTGCCGCCGTCTTCACCACTGCTCCGTTAGGCGCCAGGCTGCCAAAAAGGACTTTCAGTCCTCCGATGGGGCTGAGCGCCCCATCCAGACAGTGAATCACCGACGAGTCGAGGCTTCGCGCCGGGCCGATATTCTCGCCCAGGGATTTCCCGGTAACCGTGAGGCAATCCAGATCAAGCAGGCCAGTCTTGCGGGAAAGCTCACCTAAAACGGCGGTGACGCCACCAGCGCGGTCGACATCTTCGATGTGTAAGCTGGAAGCTGGAGAAATTTTACAGAGACTAGGGGTGCGCCCCGATATCAGGTTGATGCGTGCAAGGGGGTAGTCTATCCCCGCCTCCTGGGCAACGGCCAGCAGATGCAGAATCGTGTTGGTAGAACCACCCATAGCCACATCGAGGGCAAAAGCATTGTCAACTGCCTGCTCTGTGACGATCTGCCGCGGCCGTATATCTTGTTTGACCAGCTCCACGATTTGACGTCCGGCCCATTTTTTCAGCACGCTTCTGCGCGGATCCACGGCCAAAATAGTGCCGTTACCGGGAAGAGCCAGCCCCAAAGCCTCACAAAGGCAATTCATCGAGTTTGCGGTAAACATGCCCGCACAGCTACCGAATCCCGGACAGGCAGCCTGTTCTAACTCCAATAATTCGTCCGCGCTAATTCTGCCAGCGCGGAAAGCGCCGACCCCCTCAAAAACAGAGATCAGGTCAATAGGGCGACCGTCCCCGGTCCGCCCCGCTTTCATCGGGCCGCCGGAGAGAAAAATGGTGGGGATGTTCAGCCGCACGGCCGCCATCAGCATGCCAGGCACTATCTTGTCACAATTAGGAACGCAGATGAGGCCGTCAAACTGGTGACCTCGCACCATTGTCTCCACACTGTCAGCAACCAACTCACGTGATGGCAGGCTGTATCTCATGCCAGAATGCCCCATTGCTATTCCATCGCATAGTGCCAATGTATTAAACTCAAAAGGCACGCCCCCAGCCTCTCGAACCGCCTCTTTAATTTCTTTTACATATTCATTTAGATGAGAATGTCCTGGAACTATCTCTGAAAAAGAATTTGCTATCGCTATAAATGGTTTCTTAAAATCAGCCTCATTATCAATAATACCAGTGGCACGAAGCAGGCTACGGTGAGGAGCGCGTTCTACACCCTTTTTTATAATATCACTATTCATAATATGTTCCACTCCTCTCGCTAACGTGAAAAAATTATTATTGATTCCACTGCAATA
>QLUC01000115.1 GCA_018725275.1 Bacillota bacterium
CAGGTGCAGGGGGTGACAGAGAAAAATTAGCTCCGCGGTCTTTTTCGCCGCCATAATTCCCGCTAAGCGCATGGCCGCCAGAACATCCCCCTTAGGAATTTCTTGCGCAGTAATTAGCTCCATCGTCTGTGCCTGCATCCACACCAGAGCACGCGCCTTGGCCACCCGCCGCGTGGGTGTCTTGTGTGAAATGTCGACCATAGATGCTTTCCCACTGGCGTCTAAATGAGTTAACACAACTATCCCCCAATCTCTGCCATACGGCGATTATCAATGCTGAGCTCTCGCCTAGGTTTATTGGCTACCGCGAGCTGCAAGGCCGACTGCAACGCCCCAAATTGACGGGTGACGATCAGTTCCGCCACATCAACCTCGAGATCCGCAAAGAGGCATGGGCGCACACAGCCCTGGGCAGTGATCCGCAAGCGATTACATCCGCCGCAAAAATATTCACTGGTCCCGCTGATAAAGCCTATGGTGCCGAGCGCCCCCGGCAGGCGAAAGACTTTGGCTGGACCCGCACTCTCTTGGACGGCGGCCTCAAGCGGCCCCAGAGTATCCATTAACTCCCGCATAGTTACCAAGGCTGTAGCAGGAAAATTAGTCCCCTCGCCAAAAGACATGAGTTCAATGAAACGGACGGCCACATCTTGATGGCGAGTTAAGTCGGCAAAGGCCTCTACCTCATCATCATTAAACCCGCGAATTACTACACAATTCAATTTAACTGGGTAGAGCCCAGAGTCAAGCGCAGCATAAACACCGGCCATGACCCGGTGGAGCTCACCACCTCTGGTCATATAGGCGTATCGCTCTGGATTGAGCGAATCTAGACTAATGTTGACCCGCTTAAGTCCCTTTCGCCAAAGGGGCAGAGCCAGACCAGCTAAAAGGGTCCCATTGGTCGTCAAAGCAATATCTTTTATGCCCGGAACTCCAGCCAGTTCGCCTATAAAATCTACTATGCCTGGTTTAAGAAGCGGCTCGCCGCCGGTAAGACGCACTCTGGAAATGCCTAGGGAAGCAGCAACTTGCACGAAAAAGAGAAAGTCCGCCAAATCTAGCTCTGAAATATTTGCTAACCTTGCCTCGGGCTGACAATAACGGCAACGCAAATCGCACTTTGCGGTCAGAGACAAGCGAAGATAGTCGATAGAGCGCCCTACCTGGTCACGCATTTCCCGTCCACACCACCTCGCCGCTCTTGTTGGTCGCGTAGCCACCGAGTTCCCCCACGCGGGAAGCAAACTCCGCCGAGCGGATAATTGACAGCAGCGCCTGTATTCTAGGGTCATGGAGCGTAGCACGGCGCATAACTATATCAAACTGCTCGAGACAAATGGGCACAAAGTCTAGCCCAAAAGCGTTCGCCGCTGAAAGGATGCCAAGCCCTACCTCAGCACTCCCATTAGCCACCGCACAGGCCACCGCAAGATGGGTGGTTTCTTCGCGTAGATAGCCATTGATGGCCGAAGACTCTAGTCCATACTTGTGCAGGTGGTAATCGAGCAGTACGCGCGTGCCTGACCCGCGCTGTCGATTGATGAAACGCACCGCGCGCAAATCCTGCCAACTTTTAACGCCGGTCCCCACGCGGCACATGAAACCCTGCCAGCGCTCTACTAGGTTGATGGCGACCATATCTTCACCGGGGAACATGCGTTTAATGAAGGCCGTGTTGTACTCTCCAGTCTCCTCATCGAGGAGGTGGGTCGTGCACAGGTGGGCGAACTTGCGCTTGAGCGACAAGAGACCCCCCATGCTCCCCACGTGACTGGCCTGCAGACAGAGGTCGTAGCGAAGGCGCATATAATCGGCTAGTACATCCAGCACGAGGTCATGACTGCCGATGCAAACCAATGAACCGGAGATTTCTGCTAAGGGCTTGCGCAGGTGCACGCGCACCGATGCACCCTCGGCGAAACCCTCCGCGGATTGTGGCACTATTACTGTGCCGTCGGAGCGCATAAGTGAGGAGACAATGCCTGCACCTCGCGCTAGGGGCGTCACCACCACCTGCCCCTCTACCTGGCCCACTGCCACCCGCACAAATTCCTCTACCCCAAAGGGCGAGACGAGACGCCGCGTCAAAAGACCATCCACCATTTCTGTTTTCGGCAGAGGCCGGTGGTTAAACGCATAGAGCAAGGGCTTAACAAAGGTCTCGAGGCAATGATGCGCCGATACCGGGTAGCCCGGTAGTCCCACCACCGGGACAAGACCTGCCTTCGCCAGCATCACCGGCTTTCCTGGGCGCATGGCCACCCCATGCACCAAGATCTCGCCAACCTGCTCCACTACATCGGCAGTGTAGTCACCGCGGCCCGTCGATGAGCCGGCGATAATGAGCACCATGTCGCTGGCGCGGATCGCCTGTTCTACTACTCGCTGGAGCACACCGGCATCATCCGGTACCGGGGCATAAACCAGGGGCTCGCCGCCCCAGAGGGATATCTCCGCGGCAATTATCGCCGAGTTAAATTCAACAATATCTCCTCGCTGGAGAGGGGTGCCGGGTAACACCAGTTCATCCCCGGTCGGGATGATAGTCACGCGCGGCTTAGCCAAGACAGCGATGGAATGCACTCCGGCGGCCAACAGCGCACCTAAATCCACCGGGGACAAGCAGTGGTAACGGGGCAACAAAATCTCACCGGCAATGATATCTTCGCCCACCGGACGCACGTTCTGCCAAGGGGCGACCCCTTGCTCGATATCGCAGGAAGTACCGACGAGAACTACATTCTCAATCATAATCACGGCGTCAGTACCGGGAGGCATGGGGTCTCCGGTGTCAACGGCGAAACAATTCGATTGTAGTTCTAGCCTACATGGACGCCCGGGGGCTGCCCCGATGGTGTCCTTGGCCTCTACTGCTATCCCATCCATAGCGGATGCGGCATAATGGGGCGACGACTCCCTCGCGACAACAGGAGTAGCCGTAATCCTCTCGAGCGTCCGCGACACAGGCAAGACCTCTGTAGCAGCTTCCCGCCCCGAAAAGGCCGCCAGCCACAAGCGAAGAGCGTCATCCTTAGCGATGCTGTGTAAGAAACGTTGTTTCACACTGACCTCCACATTTGCACTACAACCTCGCGGCCAGCGTTGTAGCCCTCACAGTCCTCAGGCACGACCAACAACCCATCCGATTGGGCGAGCACCTGTATCGCCGCGGATTTAGCCAGCAAGGGAATCGCTTGCCGACCTTCCAGTCTAATTGGAACAAAGTCCCTGCGACCGGGGGCACTGACTAAGGAGCGCGAGAGCTCGGCCACTTGAAACCTCGGCTGTGGCAAAATGGCACCCGCAGCATGACGCAAAAGAGGCAATGCCACCATCTCGGCCATAATCGCGCAAGATAAGGGATGACCCGGCAACCCCACTACCGCCTTGCCATCCACCACCCCAAGCACGGTTGGTTTACCGGGCTTCACCGCCAGCCCATGCACCAAAACCCCCGGCGAACCAACCTGATTAAGCACTCGTTCCGTATAATCTGCCGCGCCCGCCGAACTTCCTCCTGAGAGCACCACGGCATCATAGCTCTTTAGTGACCCCTGCAGAGCAAAGGTCAAAGCATCCGGATCATCAGGGACAACCCCGCAGTTTTGTACCATAAAACCGGCCTCGCGGCAAAGGCTAGTCAACAGATGCGAATTGATGTCTCGCATCTGCCCCACCTCAGGCCAAGTGGAGGCTGGAACTACTTCATTCCCCGTAGATATTATGGCCACTCTAAAATCCCTGACCTTGACAGCAGTAACACCCTGTGCCGCTAATACTCCGACTTGACGGGGCGATATGTACACCCCACGCCGCCACATGAGGCTACCGGCTGAGATATCTTCCCCTTCCTCCATGATGTTCTCGCCCCCTGCTACCGGGCGACTTACCAATAAGGTGCCGTCATTGAGCTCCTCCACATATTCGAGCATAACTACCGCATCGTAAGCCGAAGGAATAGGGTCTCCTGTAAGCACTCTCGCCCACGAGGCGGGAGAGAGGTCGCAGAGACTGAGCATGGCGGGCATTGTTTCGCTCGCGCCATGGGTGTAACGAGCGACGACAGCATACCCATCCATGGTTGAACGCCTAAAGTGAGGTACGGGACAGCTGGCGTAAAAATCTTCTGCCACTATCTTGCCGACAGATTCGACCAAGGAAACGCTCATATGCCGCTCCACGGCAACAATCTGCCCTTTTACTACATCTAGTGCTTCGTCTATGCGCCAGATCGCTTTTAGAATGCTCATCCACTCCTTTTACCAGACAGTATCTTACTTCCACAACTAAGGAAGAAATCCTGCTGTCGACACCGCCTCTATTTGTCGCTCAAAAAAAGGGCCGTCCCTTTGTTGGGACGGCCCCCCTGCCTAACGTTTGCTAACGTTTGCTACTCACTAGCTGCTCTGCCTTGGCGATAGCAAGTCTGACCATTTCACCAGTGTCTCGTGTCGACACCGCACCCCATCCGCGCGAGCGAACGGTTTCGGCAAACCCAAGCTCTTGAGCTAGTTGCATCTTCAGCTGTTCTGACATGATTTTGCGTCCACGTGCCACTACTCCTATCACCCCTTTGCCGCAGTCAAACGCCGGCATTTATAACTTTCGTCAATTTGACGCTTGCTATGTAAGGATTGTAGATGCAAAATATAGGAGGCAAGGAGATGATAAATGATGATTAAAGCTGCAATTTTCGATCTTGATGGAACACTATGGGATGCCACACAGGTCGCGTTACCTGCCTTCCGCGAAGTACTCGCTGCCCTCTGCCTCCCCCTTCCTCCCGACTCCGTCCT
>QLUC01000116.1 GCA_018725275.1 Bacillota bacterium
CTCCTCATTTCTTATATCATCAATGCCCTCGTGACTTGTTTGGCCATCGCTCTCGCCAACCGCTTTAGTCTGGTGTATGTTCTGCGCTCCCAGCTCGCTTGGGGTGCGCTCACGGCCTATCTCACCACAGCTCCCCTCGTCCTCTTGATGGCCCTCAGCTATCTGCACATCGGCTACCTCGGAACTACCCTGTTCTTGCTCCCCCTCTTCCTCACGCGCATTGTCTTCAAGCTCTACCGCGACACGCGGCAGAACTATGTCGAGACGGTGCAGGCCTTAGCGCAAGCCATTGACGCCAAGGATGCCTACACGCGGGGGCATGCCGAGCGCGTCGCCGTCTACGCGGTAGAAATCGCCCGCCGCTTAAAGTGGCGGGGCGACCGGCTCGAGCAACTCTACTTTGTGGGGCTGTTGCACGACATCGGCAAGATGGGGGTGAGGGACGCCATCTTGACCAAGAACGGACCCTTGACCCCGGAGGAGAGGGAGGAAATAAACAACCACCCGCAAATAGGGGCCGAAATTGTGGCCAAGATAAGCTTCTTAAAAGAAGAAGCCGCGTATATCCGCCACCACCACGAGCACTACAATGGCCGCGGCTACCCGGGCAAGATTGAGCGCGAGGTAATTCCGCTGGGGGCGCGCATTATCGCCGTGGCGGACGCCTTTGACGCCATGACCACCATCCGCTCCTACCAGCCCGCGCGGAGCGTGGCCGAGGCGCTGTTTGAGCTGAGGCACTGCAGTCACAGTCAATTTGACCCCCTCGTGGTCGAGGCCATGGCTGGGTTCATCAGGGAGAACCCCGATGTCATAGTCTTTGCGCAGGAAGCGGCCGCGACCGGCTACAGTTACCTTGCGAGGACCACCGGGCAGTGATACAATAAATAACAGGGCAAGGCTTTCCGCGCGAAAGCCTCTTTTGTTAGGGGGGTTGGCATGCTGGGTTTCTTTAAAAAGATATTTGATTCCAATGCTCGGGAAATAAGGCGCTTAGAGAAGGTCGTCGCCGAGATAAACGCTCTTGAGCCGAACTTGGCAGCATTGCCTGATGTGGCTCTGCGGGCCAAGACCGCGGAGTTTCGCACACGCCTAGAACAAGGCGCAACTTTAGACGAACTGCTGCCGGAGGCCTTTGCGGTGGTGCGCGAGGCAAGCAAGCGCACCATCGGCCAGCGGCATTTTGATGTGCAGCTACTGGGGGGCATGGTCTTGCACCAGGGGCGCATCGCCGAGATGAAGACCGGCGAAGGCAAGACCCTCGTCGCGACGCTCCCGGCCTACCTCAATGCCTTGACGGGCCGTGGGGTGCATATCATTACCGTTAACGACTACCTGGCGCGGCTGCACAGTGAGTGGATGGGACAAATTTATCGCTTCCTCGGCCTTGAGGTCGGGCTCATCGCCTACGGGGTAGATTTTGCCGGCCGCCGGCGGGCCTACGCCGCCGACATCACCTACGGCACGAACAATGAATTTGGCTTTGACTACCTGCGCGACAACATGGCGCTCGACCACGCGCACCGCGTGCAGCAAAAGCTCAGCTACGCCATCATCGACGAGGTGGACAGCATCCTCATCGACGAGGCGCGCACCCCGCTCATTATCAGCGGCCAGGGCGATGACTCCACCGATTTGTACCATCGGTTCGCCCGCTTGGTGCGGGGCTTTCGCGAAGATGTCGACTACACCGTCGACGAGAAGATGAAGACCACCACCCCGACCGAAGTCGCCATTCACAAGGCCGAAAAGGCCTTTGGGGTCGAGAACCTCTACGATAACAACAATATCTCGCTCCAGCACCACTTAAACCAGGCCATTCGAGCCAAGGCCCTCATGCGGCTGGACCGCGACTATGTGGTCAAGGAGGGCGAGGTGGTCATCGTCGACGAGTTTACCGGCCGCCTGATGTTTGGCCGCCGTTACAGCGCCGGCCTGCACCAGGCCATTGAGGCCAAAGAAGGCGTCAAAATCGAAAAGGAAAGCCAGACCTTAGCGAGCATCACCTTTCAGAACTACTTCCGCCTCTATGCCAAATTGTCGGGCATGACCGGCACGGCCGTCACCGAGGAAGAAGAGTTTCGCCATATCTATAAAATGGACGTCGTGGTTTTGCCGACCAACCGCCCCATGGTGCGTAAAGATATGCCCGATGTGGTTTTTAAGACCGAACAGGCCAAGTTTAGCGCCGTCATCGAAGACATCGTCACCCGTCACGCCGTAGGCCAGCCGGTCTTGGTGGGCACCGTCTCCATCGAAAAATCCGAGCGCTTGAGTGAGCTTTTGAAGAAGCGCCGCGTGCCGCACCAAGTCCTCAATGCCAAGTACCATGAGCGTGAGGCGGAGATTGTCGCGCAGGGCGGCCGCCTGCGGGCCATCACCATTGCCACCAATATGGCGGGGCGCGGCACGGACATTTTGCTCGGCGGCAACCCCGAATTCTTAGCCCGCCAGGTGCTCTTGGGCGAGGACCTCGCTGAGGCGGATGCCGCTGTTAAAAAGGAACGCTACTTGGCCGAGCTGGCCGCGCAAAAGGCTCTGACCCGCAAAGAGCATGAAGAGGTAGTTAAGCTTGGGGGTTTGCACATCATCGGCACCGAGCGCCATGAGGCGCGCCGCATCGACAATCAGTTGCGGGGACGCGCCGGCCGGCAGGGCGACCCAGGGTCCTCACAATTTTTCATCTCCCTCGGCGACGACCTCATGCGCCTCTTTGGGGGCGAGACTATGTTCAATATTATGGATAAATTAGGCATGGAAGACGATATGCCCATCGAGCACTCCCTGCTCTCGGGAGCCATTGAGCGCGCCCAGAAACGGGTCGAGGGCCGTAACTTTGACCTGCGCAAGCATGTCCTCGAATATGACGATGTTTTGAACAAGCAGAGGGAGATCATCTATCGGCAGCGCTTTGAAGCCTTAAGTGGCCGACTAGAGGGTGTGGTCGAAGCGATGTTTGCCGACATCATCGACCTGGCCATGGCTGCCTATATTCCCGAAAAGTCCTACCCCGAAGAATGGGATGTGGTGGGGCTTAAGGCGGCCATCGAGGAATTTGTGCCCATTGGTGCGGTTCAGCCCGACTCCTGGCGCGAGTTTACGCCGGGTGGACTGAAGGAAGAGATTAACGACCTATGCTTAGCCGCCCTCTCCGCGCGCCAAGCGGAGGTAGGCGAGGAATTGTTCGCTGACTTAAAGCGGGTGGTCATCTTGCGCATGGTCGATACCAAGTGGATGAACCATCTCGACAACATGGAGGAGCTGCGCCAAGGGATAGGCCTGCGTGCCTATGGACAGAGAGACCCACTGGTGGAATATAAGCTTGAATCGTACGATATGTTTCAGCAGATGATTGCCGAAGTCAAGCAAGACGTGGTGCGCTATGTTTTCCGCGTGCAGGTGGTCAGCGACCCGGAAGCCGCTCCGGTGGCGCGGCCGCGTCCGGTAGCCCCTATTACTCCACCGCGCCTGCCGCAGTCGAGCCAGGCGCAGTCGGGTAAGGTGCTGGGGCGCAATGATCCCTGCCCCTGTGGCAGTGGCAAGAAGTACAAGAAATGTTGTGGACGCGATGTATAGGGAGGGTTTTCTTTGTTAGGCATGGTCGAGTGGCGGGCGCAGGCCGAAAAATTGCTTCTCTGGGCGGATAGCTTGCGGGGGTCTCTTTGACCTGCCGGCCAAACAACTGCGCATTGAGGCGCTGACGACCGCGACTCTCTCTTTAGAATTTTGGCAAGACGTGGCTGCGGCGCAAAAAACCCTCGCCGAATTAAGCGCCTTGCAAGGCGAAGTAGGGGCCTGGCAGGACCTTAGGAACGAAGCTGTCGATATCAGTGAGCTCATCGCTCTCGCTGAAGCTTTGGATGACCCGGGGGCGCTCGGGGCAGTCCCGGTGCGCCTGGCGCTGCTCGAACAGCAACTCGGGCAGCTAGAGTTAAAGCTGCTGCTTTCTGGGTCTTATGCCAAGAACCATGCTATATTGGAACTGCACCCCGGGGCGGGGGGCGTGGATTCGCAGGACTGGGCCGCCATGCTCATGCGTATGTATATTCGGTATGCCGAAAAACGCGGGTTTATTGTCGATGTCCTCGACTACCTGGCGGGGGATGAAGCCGGATTAAAGAGCGTCTCCCTGCAGGTGCGGGGGGACTATGCCTATGGTTACCTGCATGCCGAGAAGGGTGTGCACCGTTTAGTGAGGTTGTCGCCTTTTGACGCCGCGGGTCGTCGCCATACCTCTTTCGCTTCGGTTTCAATCTTGCCGGTAATTGACGAAGAAGTGGCTCTGGAAATATCCGCCGAGGATTTGCGCATTGACACCTACCGCAGCAGCGGGGCGGGCGGGCAAAATGTCAATAAGACTGATTCCGCAGTGCGCATCACTCACCTCCCGACGAATATTGTGGTGCAGTGTCAGAACGAGCGCTCCCAGCTGAGCAATAAAAACACCGCCATGCGCATGTTGCGCGGCAAACTGGCTGAACTGCGCGTTGAAGAGCAACAGCAAGAGATAGATCGCCTGCGGGGGGATATCGGGGCCATCGCTTGGGGCAACCAGGTGCGCTCCTATGTCTTTCACCCCTACAGCATGGTCAAGGATCACCGCACCGGTGTCGAGACAGGCAATGTGCAAGCAGTCATGGATGGGTCGCTCGACCAATTCATCGACGCCTACCTCAGGTGGCAGGCCACGCGCTAGAAGGGTGGGGGGAGCGTTTCGCTCGAAGTGGGACGCAGAAAAGATAAGTGGGACGAAGGGGTAGGAGGGCAACGAATTATTGAGAG
>QLUC01000117.1 GCA_018725275.1 Bacillota bacterium
ATGTTGCACAGGTGCAGGTGCTAGGCAAAGCTTGATGCTGCCTGCCGCAGTGTAAGCAAGCTAGGTGTTTGACATGTTGCATACTACCTGTCCTCTCGGTCATAGTGTAGCCCCAAGGCCGCCGGCGCGCCCAATTTTCGCGAGCGCCCTTGATAAGTTACAAATATTAACACCAGAATAGTAAAAATATAGGGCATCATTTGCAGATAGAACGGCGAAATGGGCCAACCTAGGATTTGGATGCGAAACCCCAGCGCAGCGACTCCCCCAAAAAGGTAGGCGCCAAACATGGCCCGGAGTGGGTTCCAGGTGGCAAAGATGACCAGCGCTATGGCTATCCAGCCGCGGCCCGCCGTCATGCCATCTAGCCACACCGGAGCCAGCGCCAGGGTCAAATAGGCACCCGCCAGCCCGGCGAGCATGCCACCGATGGTAACGCAAATATACCGCACTAGGTTTACATTGATACCCACCGCATCGGCTGCCGCCGGGTCCTCGCCCACGGCCACAACATTTTGACCGACCCTAGTCCAATACAAGAACACCCAAAATAAAGGCACTAACAAGTAAGTCAAATAGACCAGGGGGTCATGCCGAAAGAACACCGTGCCAATTATCGGCAGTTCGGACAAAAATGGAATGGGTATGCCTGAGAAAGTCGCCGGCAACGGGACCCCGATGAACCTTCGGCCGACGAGGGAGCTGATGCCGGTGCCAAAGATTGTGAGGGCCAACCCGGCCACAACTTGATTGGCCCGCATGGTGATAGACAGAAAGGCATGGACCACAGCCAAGGCTCCACCGGCCAACATAGCGGACGCAACACCCAACCATGGATTGGCGGTGGCTGCGGTGGTCATAAAGCCTGCCACTGCCCCCACTAGCATCATGCCTTCGACCCCTAAATTAAGCACCCCGGCACGCTCCGCCAACAACTCCCCCAAGGCGGCATACAAAAGCGGCGTACCGGCGGTGATGGCTGCGGTGAGGATGGCTACATAGAAAGTATAGTCCATCTCAATCAACCTCCTTCCGACGAACAATGAGACGATAGCGGGCGAAAATGCCACTACCAAGTAAGAAGAAGAGGATTGCCCCTTGCAGCATAGACACCACTGCCAACGGCAGCCCGGCAATTTGCATGCTGAACCCACCGACCAAGAGGCCGGCCAGCAAGAATGAGACGAGGACCACATAACCAGGGTGCATCTGGGCGAGCGAAGCCACGATGATGGCCGTGTATCCGTAGCCGGGTGAAAAAGCAGGTTGCAGGCGGGCATGGATGGCCGAAATTTCGGTCATGCCGGCTATGCCCGCCAACCCACCACTTATCATCATCACCAAGAGTATATTGCGCCGAATATCCATGCCGGCATAGCGAGCCGCTCCCGGACTTTCGCCGATGACCCTGACTTCATAGCCCCAGCGCGAATGGTAGAGGACGAAGTACAGTAACAAGGCCAGCGCCAGAGCGATGACCAGCCCTAAATGAATGCGCGTGCCACCAATTGACGGTAATCGGGCAGCCATGCTAAATGCCCGTGTGATGGGAAAGCCTAAGGCGCCCGGGTCTCGCCACGGACCAAAGACTAAGTGGTCCACCCAAAATATCGCAATGTAGTTCAATAGCAAGGTGATGATGGTTTCGTTGGCCCCAAAATAGGCCCGGGGAACGGCTGCGAGAAGAGCCCAAAAAGCTCCCGCCGCCATACCAGCAACCAACATGGCCGGGAGGACTATGTATGACGGCGCGCCCGGCATGGACAAAGCCACCCCGCTGGCGGCGTATGCGCCCATATAGATCTGCCCTTCGGCCCCAATGTTCCAGAGGAGCATGCGAAAAGCCAAAGCCACACCCAGTCCGGCCAACATCAAGGGAATGGCCTTAACGGCAGTGTCCATCAACCCAAAACGTGAAAAAAAGGCATGGGCAAACATGCTGCGATACACATTTAGCGGGTTAAATCCTAAGAACAAAATGACCGCTGCCCCGACCAAGAGCGCTAAGCCGATCGATATAAAGGGGATGGCCACATTGATTTGTGACGAAGTTGTCAGACGTTTTTCCCAGCGAATTACCCAGCCGCCACTAGCTCCACCTTTGCTCCCCATTAGCTCATACCCACCTCACTTGCCCTAGCCCCAGCCATCATCAGACCAACTTCGTCCAAATTTGCCTGATCAATCGGCAGAATGCCCATTATCTGTCCTTCGAACATAACCGCCACACGGTCCGCCAACTTAAAAATTTCATCTAGGTCTTCTGACACCAAAAGTATGCCTATCCCTTGATTCCTTTGCTCAACCAAGAGCTGGTGAATGGTCTCGGTGGCCGCGACATCTAGGCCGCGCACCGGATATACGGCAATGATTAGGCCCGGTCCAGCCGATACCTCCCGCGCTAAGAGCAACTTTTGCAGGTTGCCACCGGACATCAACCTCACGGGCGAATCTAAGGTTGCCGTCTTAACCCCAAAAGCGGTAACAAGTTGTTCTGCTCGCTGCCGAATCGCCTTGTGATCCAACCAGTAGCCCGGGCAGACTGACCGGTCGCGATATGATTTTAAGATGGTATTCTCCATTATGGCCATGTTGGGCACGAGCCCCATGCCTTTGCGATCCTCCGGGATATGCCCGACTCCGGCATCTATGAGCTGACGTGCCGAACAGGAGGTGACATCCTTGCCATGAAGCCAAAATCGGCCCGAGGTAACGGGCCTAAGACCGGTGATTACTTCAGCTAGTTCGCGTTGTCCGTTTCCGGCGACACCGGCGAAGGCCAGTATTTCTCCTTTATTAACGGCAAACGAAACTTTACGGAGAGACGGCAGGCACTTATCGTTTAAAGCGCACACCTCCTCTAAGCGCAGAATTTCCTGCTGATTCTTGGTAGCAGGCCTAGGAATCTCTGCCGATAGCTCTCTGCCAACCATGAGTTGAGCCAGCTCCTTGATGCTGGTCTGCTCCTTCTCGCGCACGGCAACGGAACGTCCATTGCGCAGCACCGTGATGCGGTCGGCATAGGACATCACCTCATGTAACTTGTGAGTGATAAAGATAATGGTCTTGCCACTATCTGCTAATTGACGCAGATTGCGAAAGAGCTCCTTGACCTCCTGTGGGGTGAGTACGGCGGTGGGCTCGTCAAGAATCAAGATCTGTGCCCCCCGATAGAGCATCTTCATAATTTCTACGCGCTGCTGCTCGCCAACCGACAACTGCCATATTTTCGCTTTGGGCTCCACGGCCATACCATATGTAGTGGCTAAAGCGGCAACTTTCTGTTCTACCACTTGCGGGCGCCACCAAAAGCCTTCCTTGCCCATGCCCAAAGTAATATTTTCAGCTACGGTAAATGTGCGTACCAGACGAAAGTGCTGATGCACCATCCCTACGCCCTGCAGCACAGCATCACGCGGGGCGCGAAAGTTAATTACCTTGCCGTCTATACTAATTTCGCCTTCATCAGGCCAGTAAAGACCCGTCAAAATATTCATCAAAGTGCTCTTGCCGGCTCCGTTCTCGCCGAGCAAGGCGTGAATTTCTCCGCGCTGGGCATAAAAATCTACCTGGTCATTGGCCAGCACTCCCGGAAATCGCTTTGTTATCCTACTCATCGCTAGGGTTGCCCCAGCACTCATGTTGCCTCCCCCTTGCCGCGATTAGCCTAGATGGGGAATCCCCCATCTAGGCTTTCCGCCTACTATGCCCTACCCTCAGGGCCTTTTATCTTACCGGCAATGAGCCAATTACCCCTTCGACCAGCCAGTTGATCGCCAGCATGTCGGCAACAGGCATCCGAGTGCCGGCAGGCACCCTCACTGTTCCGGCCTGGTCTTTGATAGGACCGGTGAAGACAAAGAACCTATCGGCAATAATCTCCTGCCGCTTGGCCAGCACTCTCTCTTGCACGGGTTTCGGCACTAGGGCATCATTAAATGGGCCTAGGTCGACGATGTCGGGCATGGCCCATCTGTGCTGAGTACTGGTCCAGGTACCGGCACGAACAGACTCGAGGACAGTCCTATAGAAAGGAGCCCAGTTCCAGACAGGCCCGGTCATGGTGGCGCGCGGCGCCATGTGTCTCATGTCCGAGTTGTTGCCGGTGCCAAGAGCACCTCTCTCCTGCGCCGCCTGCTGTGCGGCGGGCGAATCTTGGTGTTGCCCGATGACATCAACACCCGCGTCTAGGAGACTGATGGCTGCCTCCCTCTCCTTGGCTGGATCAAACCAGACATTGGTCCAGACGACTTGAACCGTGGCCTGTGGGTTGACGAGGCGGGCACCGAGAGTGAAGGCATTTAGACCGAGGATAACCTCAGGAATAGGATGAGCGGCCACGTACCCAAGGCGATTGGTCTTGGTAGTGAGTCCGGCCACCATGCCTGAAAGGAATCGGGGGTCCTCCACCCTCCCAAAGTAGGTGCTCAGGTTCGGAGCAGTTTTAAAACCGGTGGCGTGCATAAATTTGACATTGGGATGCTCCCGCGCAAGGTCAACCATGAAGTCCATGTAGCCGAAACTGGTGCCGAAGATAACGGTGGCCCCTTGTTCAATCATCTCTCGGACGACGCGCACAAAGTCAGCCCCCGGCGGAACACGCTCGACAAACATGGTGTCGACCCATGGCAGATCTCTCTCTAAAACCAATCGCGCTTGATCATGCGCAAAGGTCCAGCCGGCATCGCCGATGGAGCCTACAAAGACGAAGCCGACCTTGATAGGTGCAATGACATCAACAGGGTCTGGTTGCTGAGCC
>QLUC01000118.1 GCA_018725275.1 Bacillota bacterium
AGACCCTGGGATATCCCCTGCATGAAATATGGCCAATGATTCTCCCTCAAGACCGGCTCTACCTCATGCCCCAAGCGAACGAAATGATGGCGCAAAGAGAACTCCGCATTTTGCACGAAACCAACCCCCGTCCCTTCCCGGGAGTGGAAAACACCTTGAAGCATATTCGCGCCCTAGGGTACAAGACCTACATCTGCTCTAATTGCGACGCAGATTACCTCAAGTTCGTGCCCGACCACCTAGGACTTAGCGCTCTTTTCGATGCTCGCTACTCTGCAGGGCAGTTTCACAACTTAACGAAGACAGAAATTGTGGCGATTATTAAAACACGCCATGGCATTACCGAGGGCTATATGATCGGAGACCGGTTCCACGACATGCAGGCCGGAAAGGCCAATTCCTTGTTATCCATCGGCTGTACTTTTGGCACCGGACGCCCCGAGGAACTACTTGGTGCAAATTATGTCATAACCTCCTTTCCTGCCCTAGTCGACATTTTTGCGCTGGACGATCAAGTTCCGACAGACAAATAGTTTACATGGCTATACTTGCCACAACGATCCCCCCAGTAGGCCTGCACACGACCGTCGATTCTAAATCCAACTACCTCACAGCGGTTACCACATCCATCACAGTCCTCGCCCTTAACCTGACAATCCGCGGCAACTACCCCGAAGCCACGAAACCGAGTCTGGCCCGCAGTTGGCTGGGCCAGATACGCCACCCCTAAGGCCCCCATGACGTCATAATGTTCGGGGACAATAATCGGCAGAGCCAAAGCGCTTTCAAAAGCTTTGAGTATGCCCACATTCGCCGCCACCCCACCTTGAAATGAAACCGGCCCAGCAATTGTCTTGCCCTTGGCCACGTTGCTCAGGTAATTGCGCACTAGGGCCTCGCACAGCCCAGCCACGATGTCACTCAGACTGTGCCCGGTCTGTTGCTTGTGAATCATGTCGGACTCGGCAAACACCGCACAGCGACCGGCAATGCGGGTGGGTGATGCGGCTTTTAGCGCAAGCTCGCCGAGCTCTGTAATCGGCACACCCAGGCGATGCGCTTGTCGGTCGAGGAAGGAGCCTGTCCCGGCAGCACAGACCGTGTTCATGGCAAAGTCCGTAACCACGCCGTGATTGAGCAAAATAATCTTTGAGTCTTGGCCCCCAATTTCGATGATGGTGCGAACTGAGGGCAGGACGCGCAATGTGGCCGTGGCGTGGGCGGTGATCTCATTTTTCACCACATCGGCACCCACCAAGGCACTCGCCATGACCCGACCACTGCCGGTGGTGGCAACCCCGGCAACAGGAACGCCTGGGGGCAATGCCCTGGCAATCTCGCGCAGGGCGCTTTGAATGGCCACAATGGGCTGCCCTTGCGTCGGCAAATAAGACCTGGCAAGCACGTGCCCTAGAGCATCAATGGCTACCACTTTTGTGCTGACTGAGCCGACATCTAGGCCAAGGAAGATTTTACTTGGCACAACTTACACCCCCACCCCGATGAACTTTTCGCGCCCCTACCATGTCCACGAAGGCTTCTAACCTCGTCTGCAGGCCCGCCTCTCCGGCATGCTCATCCAGCACGAGGGTGATGATGGGCACGCCGTATCTTTGACTGATGGATGGCAACAGGCTTTGCGCTACGATCTCTGGCATACAGGTCAATGGTAAAACTTGAATTATGCCATCTATGCCTCCCTCGGCAAAGAGCACGCTCTCCCCAATGGTCTCGAGCCCATGCCCACCCACAAAGCCACGCAGGTAAGGCCTTGCCGCCTCATGCACCTTCCTCGTGTGCATCCTAGCCCGAGGATTAGGGACGAGATGCCGGGCGACCCAATCGCTGACGGACATGCTGCGGTGCACTTCTACACCGAGATATCCCAACCTTTCGGCCAAGTGAAGATTGACCTTCGGTTCGAGCAACATATATATTTCCCCAACTAAGCCGATACGCAGCGGTCGTTTATGTAGATGCAAGGAGAGGGTAGAGAGCTCTTGCCTAATCTCTTTTTCGGCCATCCTTAGCGCGCGGTAAGTCCTAGCTTGTCCGATACTTTTTTGCGCAGCGTTCCAGATGCGGTCGCAGGAACCGGGAACAGTTTCCCTAGCTCGCATAAGATCCAAGCTTTGCAGTACCCCATCAAGCCCCTTGCATAAGTGCCAAGCAAAGTAACTCGCTGCGGCAACATGCCAGAGACTCTGCCCGACGGAGAGCTTTGATATACTAGACCACAGACCGCCATTGGCACCCTGCGGTGGTTCGAGCACGATCATGTTCACCCGCATGCCCAAGTCGTGCAGTATTTCCTGCTGTAACTCGGCATAGTACCCGAAACGACAGGGTCCTATGCCGCCACCCATAACCACTGTATCCGCACCAAGTTCAATTGCCTCGATAAAGTTCCCAATGTTAACCTTAAATGGCAGGCAAACACATTCAGGAGAGTACTTCGCCCCCAGCATCAGCGTCCGATTAGTTATGGGTGGTGGTGGCACGACCTCTAGGCGCAAATTTTCAAGGATTGCCTGCATGGCGAAGCTCATGGTCCCCATGTGGGGAAAGGTTACGCGCATTGTTTATCCTCCCTTCCACCGTCTCGACAAAGGCCTCGAGCCGGGTGATTAACCCGGCTTCGCCGCTATGCTCGTCTACGGTGAGCTGCATAAATGGGAACTCTTGGCGGCGAGCATGGCGCTCTAACAGATCCGCCACTAGGGATTCCAATCCGCAACCAAAGGAACTGAGGAGTATTATCCCATCGACTTCCGCGGCGTGGTTGACAAAGTACAACCCTGCCCCAAGCACCATCTTGCTAAGTGACCAAAACAGCTTTTTGCGCAACTGCGATAGGCCCAAGGATATATGTTCTAACGGTAGCATCTCAGCGGTGATGACATCAATCCCTTCCGCGCGCAACCGCTCCACGATATTCATGCTCAGGAGAGGATCGTAAACATTGTAAGGATGCCCAAGCACGGCAATGCGCAGCCGTCGACCGGGTTTGCGCCGCCTATTTGTGCCATGAAACGCCTCCTCAGGTGTTAACCCGGCGATGAGTTTATGCTTTATGCGCCTCATTTCGGCTAGGGAGTGATGGAATGACCGCACCGTCGACCAGAGTCCTTTTTCTAAGCACCGACTGGTCTCCATGAGCGCCCTTGCTAAACCGAGATATCCTTTGCTCATGTCGATATCGGGCGCGAGGAGTGGTGGCATTTTTTGCCCGCTTTGGCGTATCATATCCGGAAGCCCCATCAATTTTGGGCAAATATACGTCCGCGGCTCTACGCTGACGAACCTGGGCACCAGCACATAATCTACTTCTGGGGCTAGAGCGAGGACGTGACCCATCGCTATCTTGACGGGAGCGCAGGCTTCATCCACCACTGCTCGTGCCCCGGCGTTCATGATGGCTTCATTGGTGGGCGGCGAAAGTATGCATCCTACTTCAAGCTCAGCAAAGAAACGTCGCCAGAGCGGATAATAAACGTAGTAAAGTAGCGCCCGTGGTACACCAACTATCATGCATACACCTCCGCGACTATATACACCGTAGTATGCACTGCTATGAGCATCCCAATCCTATATATTTTAATCGCGATGGCCAATCCCCTGCCGCGAAATTGTTAAGTTTTTGCTACATTTTCCATCTTGCGGCCAGAGGGCTCCTGCAGTTGAAATTTGAAGTTACGCTCCGCATCAAGGTAGGCAAAGAGAACGTTGCCTGAGGAGGGTATGCCATGGGCATCTAGTCGCTGATAAAAGGCGTCCCTGTCCCACCCGACTTTTTGCACCATGTCCCAATGAACGCGTCCGTCAGTAACTAAGGTTAGAGGTAACTCCTCCGGTTCTTTACTTAGCTCGAGGTCAGATAACGTTACCGGCCTTTTTTCGGCAATGGCGATCACGCTGAGAGTCCCTGAGGGCTCGAGCACCGCATATTCCACTTCAGCGACATCGACTATGCCCTTATTGCGCAGACCCATGAGCAAGTCATTAATGTTGTAGCGTAGCTTGCGCATCTCGGCCTCCATGATTTTACCCTTGACCACGACAACGCTGGGTCGACCATTCACTACAGCGCGTATGGTTTCTGATTTGAGTGCCGCATATGACAGTAGCATCTCAAGACAGAGGAGAACAATGAGCGGTACCACACCCTGGAGTAGCGGCTTGTCCGTATTTTCGATGGGCAGGACTGCTAGCTCCGCAATCATGATCGAAATGACCAGGTCAAAGGGCGATATGTTGCCTATTTCCCGCTTCCCCATGATGCGCATGATGATAACGACTGCCAAGTAGAAGAAGACTGTGCGCAGAGCAATTCGCAGCAGCATATCTCTCACCTCTATACTACTGTGCCCTGCTCGGCAAATCTCTATCATGGACAACCGGGGGTGGGGCTAGAGGCGGTTGCGCGAACCCTTCCCCTTGCCAATGGATATTTTTGGGAATAGCGGCCATACTATTTTTTCTAGCGTCGTCAGTTGAGGTTTTTCAGTTGGTGCTGCTGGTATGGCTATTTCTGGTTGCGGGGGTGGCACCTCATCCATGGCGGAGCTGTTTACTTCCACACCTGGTAACTTTTGCACCTGCTCCTGCAGCCAATCCAGCCACTCGGCCTTATCCTGCAATTGTGAGAGCACCTCCCTGCCCTTGAGATTAGGGCGCCCTCTGGTCAGTTCATCTAAAGACTCTACCCATTCATGCGGATAGAGAAGGTACGCGAACAATAGCTGCCATT
>QLUC01000119.1 GCA_018725275.1 Bacillota bacterium
CTCGCATACACGCTCACTCGGCTGGGACTGACGGCCATCGGGGCAACTTTGGTCGCCTTGGGCCTCGGCATAGCGGCAGCGCTAGCGGTTTGGGGAGGGTTTTATTTCGGCGGTGTTGCCCTGCTTTGGCTTTCTGGCCTCTTCGATGTTCTTGATGGTACCATCGCTCGTCTAACAAAATCTTCTAGCGCCATCGGCACAGTCATGGACATAGTTTTCGACAGACTGGTCGAAATTATGGTCTTGCTGGCTCTGACCATAGCCTATCCCGCGTTGGGGGTAGGCACAGCATTGGTCTTTGCGAGCATTATCCTCTCGATGACCGTGTTCTTGACGGTGGGAGCCGTGGCTGAGAAAACAGGCAATAAGTCTTTTTACTACCAGCCTGGCTTGGTGGAGCGGACGGAGGGCTTTATCATGATCAGCCTCGCCGTGCTCCTAGCCGATGCGCGGTTCTTGGTACTAGTGGTTTTTGCCGCTCTCATTTTCTTTACAGCCTTGCAAAGATTTGCCGAGGCAGTAAGGCTACTTAGGACCAAGAACTGACCGCCCTACCAATGGGGTTGTAACTCAGCAAGGGTTCCAGCAGGGGAAACGCTGCCCGAGGAAGAAGTGGAGGATGGCCTATGAAAAAAATAATAATATTTTTGGCGGTAGTCTTGTCGGTGGTGCTGTTCACCGCTTGTGCCAGACCTACGGCGACCGTCGCCCCGAACAATTTTGCCGATGCCTTGCGCACGGCGCGCGGCAAGACCGTGACTTTTTACGGTTGGGGTGGCAGCACCGCGGTCAACAGTTGGTTTGACAATGTGGTTGCCCCCGCACTCCAAGCCGAGCATGGGATAACCTTGCGCCGTGTGCCCATGAATATCGATGAAATCTTAAACAAGTTGACTACCGAAAAACAAGCCAACAAGATGCGCGGAGATATCGACGTCATCTGGATAAATGGCGAAAATTTCTATACAGCGAAGACCCAAGGGTTGCTCTATGGTCCCTTCGCCAGCCGCGTAGATAATTTTACGCGACTAATAGACCCAGAGGCACCGGACACAAACTTTGACTTTGGCGTGCCGATTGAGGGTATGTCCGTACCGCTAGGCAGAGCGCAACTGGTCTTTGTATCTGACACCGCTCGTCTGCCGGTTTTCCCTGCGAGTGCCCAGGCCCTGCTTGCGGCCGCCCGCGCTAACCCCGGTCAATTTACCTACGCCGCCCCTCCGGACTTTACGGGCAGTGCCTTTGTGAGAAACATTATCTACGAAATAGTGGGTTTCGACGCCATCAACAATGCGCCCGCCGAGAAAGAGGCCATTTACAATGTCATCAGGCCGGCACTAGACTTTTTAAACGAGCTTGAGAAGTACCTTTGGGAAGGGGGGCGAACCTACCCCGCCGATACCCCCACACTCAGTAGGATGTTCGCCGAAGGGCAGCTCCTGTGGACAATGAGCTACACCCCCCTGTACGCGGCGCGAAAAATAGCGAACAACGAGTTTCCTCCGACCTCCCAGACCTTCCTCTTTGAGCGCGGCAACATTGGGAACACCCATTATGTGGCTATACCCTTTAATGCCCCCGCCAAGGACGCGGCCTTGGTCCTAATCCACCAGTTGATCAGTGTCGCCATGCAGGCCGAGAAGCTAGATGTCAATAACTGGGGCGACCTGCCGGTTCTCGATCTAGCTAGACTTACCGCCGAGGAAAGGACTAAACTCCAAGGAGTGGATAGCGGCAGAGGGGTTCTCCCGGTGGATGAACTTCTCAGGAGGAGACTACCTGAAGTCCATGCAAGAAAAATCGCCATTATCGAGGAGCTGTGGCAAGAACACGTCCTGCGCCGGTAGGCTATACGCTGCCTGGCGACCCTACATTTTGGTTGCGCCCCTAGTTATATTTATGGGTCTGACCTTTGTACTGGCGCTGGGAAGCGCTGTCCTGCAGAGTCTGGGTTTCGTTCCCGGAGCGGCGGCCAATGTCTTGACCCTAAGGTTTTACCGTGAGGTGCTGCTGGAGAGCGATTTTTTGACATCGCTCTCCTATACCATTTATATCGCTTTAGTAGCCACACTGCTCTCTAACTTGTTGGGGGTCATGGTGGCATTTGTCATGCTCAGTATGGGCCAGCGACCCAAGTGGCAGAGGCTGTTGTACCAAGTTCCCATTGTCATCCCTCATCTGGTGGTGATAGTACTTGTTTTTCACTTCTTTTCGCAAACAGGGGTTGCTTCGCGTTTGGCCTATTGGCTTGGCTGTATTACACACCCTAATCAGTTCCCCCTGCTCGTGTTTGACCGTCTGGGTATAGGCATTGTGCTGGTCTATCTCTACAAACAGGTGCCTTTCGCCACCATGATTGTGGCCGGCACCTTAGAAAATATCAGTGCCCGCTTCAAGGAGGCAGCCTACAACCTCGGCGCGGGTAGGCTCCAGTTGTGCACGCAAATATTGCTGCCCTTACTGGGGCCAACAATTTTGTCGGTGTTCTTAATCACCTTCGCTTTTACCTTTGGGGCTTTCGAAGTACCATTTTTGATCGGCACCCCCGCCTGGAACATGCTCCCCGTAAAAGCATTTTTTTACTATATGAGGCCGGACTTGACTTATCGGGCTTCATCCATGGTCATCAATGTGCTCATAACTGTTATTTCTTTGGGGTTTGCCATTGCCTACAGCCACATTTTAGCGCTGATCCAGCGACAGACAGAAGGAGGTGAGCGTTAAGTGCGTTTTCCTCGCCTGAGAGCCCTAATCTTCTACTCGTTTCTGTTCGCCACCAGTGCTCCCGTCTTATCTCTGGTGGTCTTGACGGTGTCGGCGGCATGGAGATATCCCAGCCTCCTGCCGACAGTTTTCAGTTGGCGCTACCTGGTTTCGGTACTTGCTCAGGATAGACGGACAGCAGAGGCCCTCATTAATAGCACCCTCATCGCGGCGTTGACAACGGCACTGACCTTGTTACTGGCCGTACCGGCAGCTAAAGCCTTGGGCCTGTATCAATTTCGTGGCCGGCAAGCCGTCAAATTATTGGTGCTGCTACCACTTATGGTGCCCGGCATAACCGTCACCATGGGCATGCACTTAACCCTAATTCATCTGGGTTTGGCCGGGAGCATTGCCGGGGTGGTGGTAGTGCACACCGTCTTCACTTTGCCCTATGCGACCAGGGTACTCATCAATGTCTTCGAGCTGGTGGGGGAAAAATATGAAAAGCAGGCCGCCATGCTCGGGGCGTCGCCCCGGATGATCTTAACCGGCGTGACTCTCCCCATGATTATGCCCGGATTGCTTTCGGCGGCGATTATGAGCTTTATTGTTTCCTTTTCACAGTACATCACCACCTTCTTCATCGGGGGAGGGCGCATCTTGACTGTCCCATTATTGCTGGTGCCACATTTGCAAAGTGGGGAAATCCAGGTCGCGGCAGTCTATAGCCTGTTGTTTATCATGAGCACCCTGGCGTCGATTGCGTTGATGGAGGGTATAGTGCGGAAATTCTACAAGGGCGCTTATTTCTTGCAAACCTAGGGCTTGCGCCAACAAAGAGAGAGGTAGCGACGTGGCCAATATCAGGCTCGAGGATGTTTCCAAGTTTTATGGGGGGCAACAGGTCTTAGCAGATGTGTCCTTAGAAATCGACGATGGGGAGATGTTCGCTCTCCTTGGCCCCTCAGGTAGCGGCAAGACCACGCTTTTGCGCCTTATCGCCGGGCTAGAAGCGCCCAGTGCCGGCAAGGTGATATTTAACAATGCCGATTTTACCCATGTTTCAGCTCAGCGCCGTAAGGCCATTATTGTCTTTCAAGATTATGCCCTATTCCCCCATCTGACCGTCTTTCAAAACATAGCCTTTGGCCTTCGGGCTGGGGGGGTGCCGCGGGTGGCACTAGAGAGCAAGGTGCACGACATTCTCGGCTTGGTACATCTTAAAGATCGGCAGCACAGCCTGCCCGGAGAGTTGTCAGGGGGACAAAAACAGCGCGTAGCCTTAGCGCGCGCCTGTGTTTTGGAGCCTAGAGTCCTACTCCTTGATGAACCATTTTCCAACTTGGACACCGGGCTTCGGCAAAGCATGCGTGACTTTGTGGCTGCGCTCCAGGAAAGATTGAGGTTTACCTGCATCTTGGTCACTCACGACAAAGAAGAGGCCTTCATGATGTCGCGGCGAGTCGCCGTCATCGTCGATAGCCGCTTGCAGCAGGTTGATACACCCGAGGCAATTTTCACACGGCCCCTCACTAAGAAACTCTCTGATTTTCTCGGTGAAGCTAATTACCTAGACGGTAGAGTGCAAGGGGGGAACTTCTACTGTGCCCTAGGTATCTTTGCCGTCAATGCTCCCGACAGCGCCAATGCCGTAGGCAGGTTCAGGTGGGATCAGTTGGCCTTGACGCGCGAGGCAGGACCGCATCTAGGAAGAGTAACGGGGAAGTCCTATGCTGGGAAGGCCACCTACTACACGGTAACAATAGAGCGCGGTCACACCCTAAACGTCTTTTCAGCCCGGCATGACTTTTTCGTTGGCGAAGAGATCTTCTTAGAGGTGCTGCCGTCGGTGGTTAATGTTTATTAGGTCCGTGCGCGGGCAATGTGATTGAATGCCCACATGGGGCCTGCCACCTAGGTCGCTTTCTTCAGTGCTTCTGTCCAAGTCTTGGCATCCCAGGCCGAGAGGGGTCGCTGCCAAACGAGA
>QLUC01000012.1 GCA_018725275.1 Bacillota bacterium
GGCAAATCCTGTATAGGCACAGTTTTACCCCCAATTAGCCATCAGATCTAGGCCCCACTGCCCGAGGAGAAAATGTAACTTCGTCAAGGGCAGCCCCACCACATTGGTGTAACAGCCCACAATATGCTCCACCAAGACGATGCCCCGCCCCTGTATGCCATACGCCCCGGCCTTGTCGAGCGGCTCGCCGGTAGCCGCGTAACGGCATACTTCTTGTTCGGTCAACAGGCGAAATTTAACCTCAGTTTCTTCACTGTCCACGAGGCACCCTCCACCGTTTTGCACAATGGCCAGACCGGTAACCACCCTGTGCACCCGACCGGAAAGGCGCTGCAGTATCTCGACCGCATGCTTCTCGTCGCGCGGCTTACCGAACAGCTCGCCATCGAGGTGGACGATGGTGTCAGCCCCGATGACTATCCCACCTGGCGGGACAGGCAGGGCCCCTCTGGCCTTTTCTAAGGCATATTCCATAGCGATGCTCCTCGGGTCACCTTGCGAAACCTCCGGCTCCGCAAATGTGGAGGCGAGGACCACGGGCGAGATGCCAATCTGCTGCAACAGCGACAGACGGCGTATAGATGCAGATGCTAAGTAAATCTGCCGCACTATAGCGCCCTATAGGCTAGGTAGCCGATCAACAGTCCGATAACGCCGGCGACCGACAGGCGCATCGTCAGGCCGAAGGTCAGTGACAACATGTCTAAATCAAGAGTGAGAGGAGGGGTTAGGCCATAGACTGGACTCGACCAATTGAGGAATGGCAACCAATCCCCGGCAAAACTCCCGATAAGGCTGCCGAGAAACACTCCGATGACGAGAAACAACAGGAGTAGCCAGATACTTCGCTTAGATTTTCCGGAACGCACCATTGCGCAAAACCTCCTTGGGTAAGTGTCGATGGAGCAATTGGCCAACTATCCCTACAAAGTATCCGGTCGGCAGAGCAAAAAACAGCAAGTACGGCAGGTGCACCAAGAGGCCAAAGTGAGAGACCAGCAGGCTCGCTACGAGGATTTGCGTCACATTATGGGTGACTGCACCAAGCAAGCTCAAGCCAAGGGCACTAAGGCGAGAAGCACTAAGTCGCCACGACAGGCCCATTACCAAAGCACTGGCCACGGCACCCGCGAAACTTAATAAAAACCCGAAGGTGAGAAAGGTGCCACCGAGTAGACCACCTAAGACGGCACGCAAGGCTGCAACCACCACCGCTTGTTTCACACCATAAGAGAGCACCACCGCTAAAGTGACGATATTGGCCAGACCAAGCTTGGCGCCCGGGCCAAGTAGGACGGCAAAGGGGTTAGGGACGAGCGTCTCGAGAACATGTAGCGTGGCCGCTCCTGCCACTAAGAGAGAGGTGCGCACAAGTACCCGCGTGTTTATTCTCCCCACTGTCCTAGTCCTTTACCAATTCGGTCATGGCCGCCATGCCCTCTGACATTATTATCTCTTGCCCCGCGGTAATCAGCAGCCCCTCTATTTCGGGCCAGGCCTCAATAAGTGCTAATCCCTCATCCTTCCCGAGGACCATAACTGCGGTCGCGATGGCATCGGCTACCGCGGCCCCATCGGCGATGAAGTAACGCTCATAATCGCCGGAGGTAAGGACCGCGCCATCCATGAGCTTGACCACCGCAATGAGTTTTTCGCGATCACCCGGGTGCTGCACCCCGACTCTCGCCAGACGAGCCGGCCGCCAACGCTGGGTATGCGGTCGCCCACCGCGAACGCGCACATCGCCTCCGGCATCGACCACCGCATGCTCTACTCCACGCGCGGCGATAAGCTCTACCGCCCGGTCGACGATGTAGCCCTTGGCCACCCCGCCAAAATCAAGGCGAGTCGCCGGGTGGTTTAGCCGCACCCACTTTTCGGCAGCGTCAAACTCGACAAAGCCAAAACCAACTCCACTCATGGCCTCTGTTAGTTCGGCCGCACTGGGAACTCTACGGTCATCGGTGCCAAAGCCCCAGACCTTGAGTACCGCACCGACGGTCACATCAAAGGCTCCGCCGGTGCGGTTAAACGCGTCCTTGGCGATGAGCAACACATCGATCGTCTCTTGGCTGACTGTAACCTTGGTGAGAGCGGCATTATTGATGCGATAGACATCGCTCCCCACGGCATGGGCCGAAAGAAGAGCCTCCAGTCGCTTCATTTCGGCCAATACTTCGTCTAGCACCACATTCGCACGGCGGCCATCAGCAATAAGTTGCACGAAAGTGTCCATCATGAGTACGTCTCGCCTGGCTGATTCAATGGTTGCATAGTCCTGCAGGAGCCACACGCCCAATACAGTCACCAAGATGAGTAGGACACACCATATTTTTTTCAGTTTCACTTGGTAGACTGGGCCGATAAAGGACCGTGGATGGTCTTCATCGGGCATTTCTCTATGCACAAGCCGCAGTTCGTACATAGCGTATAATCAATAACGGCAAGATTGTTTTCCATAGTTATCGCCTTCACCGGACAAGCCCGCACGCACAATCCGCAAGCGATGCAGCCGACGGAACACTTCTTGCGCACATCTTTTCCTTTGTCATGTGAGCGGCAGCGAATGTGCACCTGCATGGAAGAAGGGCGCAGGGCAAAGATATGCTTCGGACAGCCCTTGACACACATACCGCAGGCCGTACACTTGGCCTCGTTGACCACCGGGATGCGGTTTTCATCCATGCTGATGGCGCCAAACACGCACATCTTCACACATGAACCGTAGCCCAGGCAGCCATACTGGCAATCCTTATCTCCGCCGGACATGGCATTAGCTACCACGCAGTCCAAAATGCCTGCGTAGAGAAAACGTGTGCCGGCCTCTTGCGCACCGCCATCACAATAGGGGGTGGCTACCTGTCTCTCAAGTGTCGCCGCGGGCTCAAGCTTCATGATCTTGGCAAGGTTTACCAAGAGGTCATTTCCGCCAACGGGGCACAAATTGATGCCAACTTCTCCCCTAGCAACTGCTGCCGCATAGGCAGCGCAGCCCGGGTACCCACAGCCGCCACAGTTAACTCCCGGCAATGCCCCCAGCACTTCATCATAGAGCGGGTCTGTAGGGACAGCGAATTTTTTCGCGGCAATAGCCAAGCCCGCCCCGAAAATAAGGCCCAAGGTCCCAAGAGATGCCAAAGCAATGATTACGGAACGCATATCTAGTTGCATGGATACTCCCCCTTACAACAAACCTTGGAATCCAGAAAAAGCAATTGACAGAAGCCCGGCCACGATGAGCGCAATGGGGAAGCCCTCCAGTGCCTTGGGGATAGGGGCAAAATCTAGACGTTCACGAATACCGGCAAAGACAACTATCGCCAGGCCGAAACCAACCCCACCCGCGAAGCCATGCATCAATGATTGCACCAAGGTGTAGTTTTCATTGAGATTCAAAAGGGTGACCCCGAGGACCGCGCAGTTGGTGGTGATGAGGGGCAAGTACACACCGAGTGCTTGGTACAAAGTAGGCGTGGCCTTGAGCATGACCATCTCGACAAATTGCACGAGGACAGCGATGACCAAGATAAAGGAGATGGTGCGCAGATAAAGCATATTAAAGGGCATGAGCAGGTAGGTCTGAATGCCCCAAGTCGCCAGCGAGGCTATCGTCATGACAAAGATGACGGCGAGACTCATGCCGACGGCAGTTTCTATTTTTTTTGACACCCCAAGAAAGGGGCAAATGCCTAAAAATCGCGTCAAGACGAAATTATTGATGAGGATGGCCCCAAAAAAGATGGCAAAAAGGTTAGACACCACGCTCTGCCTCCCTCCTATTCTTCAGGTAGTTAATTAGGCCGATGATGAGCCCCAGACTAATGAACGCCCCCGGGGGGGAGACCATTAGCTTCATGGGCTCAAAAGCAAGAGGTAAAACACTAATCCCAAAGAATGTTCCTGAGCCAATAATTTCTCTAACCGAAGCGAGAATCATGAGCGCTGCCGTAAAGCCAAGTCCCATGCCGAGGCCATCAAGCGCGGACATGAAAACAGTGTTCTTCGAGGCAAAAGCTTCGGCTCGCTGCAACACAATGCAATTGACCACAATTAGGGGGATAAAGATGCCCAGCACCGCATGCAAATCCGGCACAAAGGCGGCCATGAGCAGGTCGACCATCGTGACAAAGGTAGCGATGACGACAATGTAGCAAGGTATGCGAATCTTGTCGGGTATAACCGAGCGCAAGAGCGAGATGAGGATATTGCTCGCCACCAAAACAGCCGCCGCGGCTAACCCCATACCGAGGCCGTTTACCGCCGCTGTGGAGACGGCCAGCGCCGGGCACATCCCCAGCAAGAGACGAAAAACCGGGTTTTCATCAACCAGCCCCCGTGAAAATACGCGCAAACTACGCATGTCTTCCTCCTAGCGGGCGCCGAAACGGCGTCCCATAGTATAGCGATCGATTAGGGGCGTGAGCCCATTCATGATGAGAATTGCAAAAGTTACACCCTCGGGTAGCCCGCCGTAAAGCCTAATAACCGCGGTGATGATGCCGGCGCCAAGGCCCATGACAATGCGCCCTAGCTTGGTGACCGGGCTGGTCACCCAATCAGTAGCCATGAAAAATGCGCCCAGCACCAACCCGCCCGACAAAACATGCATGAGAGGGTCGCCGGCAAAGAAACCCACCTGTCCGCGGGCCGGCAACACCCAGGTCATCAGGGCCACTGTAGCGAGGTACGCACCCGGAATCTTCCAATCGATGACCTTCTTACAGATGAGGAAGATACCCCCGAGGAGCAATAAAAAGACCGATACTTCGCCTAAACTCCCCGCTTTCAAACCGAGGAACAGGTCCAAGTAGGGGGGGACGGCCTCGCCCGCGCGCTGCATGGCCAGCGGCGTCGCCGAGGAGATTAGCCCGGGCCCCACCCAGGCCGTCATGTGCGCCGGCCAAGATGAAACTAGGATAGCTCGTCCGACCAAGGCAGGATTAAAAGGATTGTAACCCAGACCACCAAAGACATGCTTGCCGATAGCTATGGCCATAAAAGCCCCTATCGCCACCATCCAAAGTGGTGCTCCCGCCGGAACATTAAGGGCCAAGAGCAAGCCGGTAAGGGCCGCGCTGCCGTCCAGGACGATGGTCAGTGGCTTTTTCATTAATCGCAACAAGGCGGTCTCGGCGAGGACTGCGGAAATTGTACCCGTCAAAAGTATCGCCAGCACATACCACCCAAAATGATAAACAGCGAAAAGGGCTGCCGGGGCCAACGCTACCAGCACCAGCAGCATGGCTTGGCGCACTGTGTCGCCGCTGTGTAGATGGGGCGAGGATGACACCGTAAGTTTCTTTATATCCACTTCTTGTTCCTCCTAGAACATCTCTACTCCCTGTTCACCCAAGATGCCGGCCGTACTCGAGAGTGCATGCCCCATGCCCAAACAAAAAGACACGTCCCTTTTGTTTGTTACTGGCGGGCGTATATGTCAGATTTAGCGAGGCGTATCCACTGCACAAGTGGGATTCCGGCAGGGCAGACATAGGCGCAGGGGCCGCATTCCCGACATTCAAGGGCACCGATGTTTTCGGCATCATCGACGCGCCCCTTCATGGCATAGTGGGCGATAGTGGTCGGCTGCAAAAACATCGGGCAAGAGTCCACACACTTGGCACAGCGCACGCATGGCCCGGCCTCACGAGCGCCCGTTTCCTCGTAGGTCAAGGCCAAAATGCCGGAGGTGCACTTGCAGACGGCCACTTCTCCCGTATACATCGCCAGGCCCATCATGGGCCCCCCGGAAACTAGCTTGTAAGGCTCCCCCTTAAGGCCACGAGCCTCTAAGACCTGCGCAAACGTGGTCCCCACCCGCACCAGCACGTTACCTGGCCTCTCGACAGCGCCGCCGGCTACCGTAATGACCCTCTCGATAGAAGGCATTCCCGTAGTAAAAGCTTGCGCAATGGCTTCCGCTGTGTGCACATTATTGACGACAACACCAATGTGCGGCGGAAACTTGCCAGGCGGCACTTCCTTGCCCAGACAGGCTCGAATAAGCTGTAGCTCGGCCCCCTGCGGGTACTTGACGGCCAAGGAGGTAATGGTGATATCGCTGTACAAGGCCGCTACCTTCTTTAGCGCTAACACGGCATCCGGCTTATTCTCCTCAACCCCGATGTGGCCTCTGCCGGCCCCTGCGGCCTTCATTAAGCAGCGCAGGCCGTAGATTATTTTTTCTGGGGCTTCCACCATCAGGCGATGATCGTTGGTGAGATATGGCTCGCACTCTGCGCCGTTAAGAAGCACGGTATCAATTGGCGGCGAGGGGAACGGTTTAAGCTTGGCATGAGTAGGAAAACCACCTCCGCCCATGCCCACTATACCCATCTCGCGAATTAGGGCGACAATTTCTTCCGGAGAGAGCTTGTCTAGGTGGGGCTTTGGCAGAGCTGAAGGATGCCACTCGTCTAAGAAGTCGTTCAGAATGACAATGGAATTGACCATTTTGCCATTGGCATGGGGTCTGGGCTCAATAGACAATACTGTGCCAGATACCGAAGAGTGCACCGGTGCCGCAATGCTGGCATCGACATCGCCAATCTTCTGCCCCATGAGCACCCTCTCCCCCACTTTAACGAGTGGGAGGCAGGCTTTGCCCACATGCTGTTGCACGGGGATAGCCACAACTTTTGGTGCGGGCATTCTCTCGATGGGCAGTGCGGACAGCCCCTCTTTGCGGTAAGGAGGATGAATCCCCCCAATGAAAGTTTTTGCCAAGGCATTTCACTCCTCCAAAATTTTAGCTCTGTTTGCGCCAAGGGAAGCGACCGCGGGTGGTATACGAGGTGTGCAGCAGGTGATGCGCTTTTTCGCCCCCTACGCTGCCCAGGTAATCCGCATACAATTTTTGCACGGCGGGGTTTTCATGGCTCTTGCGCAGCAACAACTCCTGATCGATGGCGTAGATACTCTTTAAGCGGGCCTCCTTGCCTAAAGATGCCTCGTTAGGCTTCATGCGGGGCTGGCCTCCTCCGCCAAGACATCCACCAGGGCAGGCCATAAACTCAATAAAGTTGTAACTGCTACCCTCTGCCTTCTGGCGAGCGAGGAACTTATCGGCATTAGCTAGGCCACTTACTACCGCCACCTTGACCTGCCCGAGGTTCGGGACATCCACTACCGCTTCTTTGACTCCTTCCAGCCCACGCACCGCGGTTAAGTCCAGCTTGGCTAGGGGTTTTTCGGCAATCCACTCGTAAGCGGTGCGCAGTGCGGCCTCCATGACCCCGCCACTGGCGCCAAAAATAACCCCGGCACCGGTAGATATGCCCAACGGCGCATCGAACTCGTCGGTTGGAAGCCTAGCTAGGTCAATCCCCGCCACCTTGAACATGCTCGCCAATTCGCGCGTGGTCAAGACAAAATCTACATCCTGTACCCCGGCATGGGTAAACTCAGGTCGGTTAGCTTCAAATTTTTTGGCGGTACAAGGCATAATGGCCACGGAAACAATTTGTTGCGGCGGCAAGTTGGCTATTTTTTCGGCATAGTAGCTCTTAATCAGTGCGCCCATCATCTGCATGGGCGACTTGCAGGATGACAAGTGTCCCATAAATTCCGGATAGAAATGTTCCACGAACTTAACCCAGCCCGGGCTACAGGAAGTCATGAGGGGCAAGGTCCCGTTTGTCTTTACCCTTTGGATAAGCTCATTCGCTTCCTCGAGAATGGTCAAGTCGGCGGCAAAGTCCGTATCAAAGACGGCGGTAAAACCGAGCATGCGCAGCCCCGTAACCATTTGACCGGTAGTGATAGCACCGCGGGGCAGACCAAATTCTTCGCCGATGGCGACTCTTACTGCCGGCGCCACTTGCACTACCACGTGCATCTTGTTGCCGATAGCCCTAAATACTTGTTCCGTACTGTCGACCTCGGTGATGGCTGCGGTAGGACAGACCGCCGCACACTGCCCGCAAAAGACACAAGTAGTATCACCAAGTTGACGATTGGCGTCGGGAGTGATAATCGAATGAAAGCCGCGCGCACTGACTGAAATGACCCCGACATTTTGCACTTCGTGGCAGACAGCCACGCAGCGGCGACACAGTATGCACTTGTTCGGGTCACGCACCAGAGATTTGTTGCTTAGGTCAAGGGGCAAATCAGTCTTTTCGCCGACATAACTCACCTTACTCACGCTTAAGTCATGCGACAATTTCTGCAGCTCACAAGAGGTATTGCGCCGACAAGTCAGACAGCTATCAGGGTGATTGGACAAAAGTAATTCAACATTGACGCGCCTGGCCTGCCGCACGAGGGGGGTGTTAGTGCGCACCACCATCCCGGGGGCGGCCTCGAGCACACAACTGGCCTGCAGTCCCCTATATCCTGCGACCTCGACCACACAGACGCGGCAAGCCCCGATCTCGTTAATTTTTTCCATGTAACAGAGAGTAGGGATAGCCACTCCAGCCTGTCTGGCTACCTGCAAAACGGTGCTGCCCTTTGGCGCATCGATAACCCTGTTGTCAATGGTGAGTTTGATCATTTCCTGCATCTTTCTACCTCCATCAAGCCCGTACTACAGCGCCAAAAGGACATTTTTCAAGGCAGGCATTGCACTTCACGCATTTCTTGCGCTCAATGCGGTAGACTTCTTTCGGCTTGCCAAAAATAGCCGCTGTGGGACATACTCTAGCACACAGACCACAGCCTCGGCACTTATTGGCGAGGATATTGTAGCTCATCAGCGCTTGGCACACCCCGGCCGGGCAACGCTTTTCGCGTATATGCGCCTCATACTCCGAGCGGAAATGCTTGATCATGGAGAGTACCGGATTTGGCGCGGACTGACCGAGGCCGCAAAGAGATGTTTCGCGAATGTTCTCTGCCAAGCCATAGAGAGCCTCCATGTCCCCCTCGCGCCCTTCGCCCTTGGTCATGCGGTCGAGTATCTCCAGCATCCGCTTGGTGCCGATGCGACAGGGAGTGCATTTGCCGCAACTCTCGTCCTGAGTAAAGTCAAGGAAGAACCTGGCCATGTCGACCATGCAAGCGTCCTCGTCCATGACGATAAGTCCCCCGGAACCCATCATGCTTCCCGCGGCAATCAAGGTTTCATAATCCATAGCAACGTCAAGCTCGGCCTTAGTCAAACACCCGCCGGAAGGGCCTCCGGTCTGAGCCGCCTTGAATTCCTTGCCATTGGGGATGCCCCCGCACACATCATACACCACCTGCCTGAGCGTCATCCCCATGGGGACTTCCACCAAGCCGGTATTATTAATATTACCCGCAACGGCAAAAACCTTGGTGCCCTTGCTCGTTTCCGTGCCGATGCGTCCGTACCAATCTGCGCCATAGAGGATTATGGGGCATATATTGGCAAAAGTCTCGACATTATTAATGAGAGTGGGCTTCCCCCATAAACCCTTCACCGCAGGGTACGGCGGGCGAGGACGCGGCTCGCCTCGCTTGCCCTCGATCGAGGCCAACAGGGCGGTCTCCTCACCGCAGACGAAAGCTCCGGCGCCGACACGAATTAAGATATCAAAAGAAAAATTAGTGCTAAAAATGTTTTTGCCGAGAAAACCATAATTTCTCGCCTGATCTAAGGCCAGTTGCAGACGCTTGACCGCCAGAGGATACTCGGCCCGCACATAGACATAACCCTGATTTGCACCGACCGCGAACCCGGCGATGGTCATGGCCTCAATGATAGCATGCGGGTCACCTTCAAGAATACTGCGGTCCATGAATGCCCCTGGGTCACCCTCATCGGCGTTACAGACTACGTACTTTTGGTCGCTCATGGCCCGGAAAGTGAACCCCCATTTTTTGCCAGTAGGAAAGCCCGCCCCGCCCCGCCCTCGCAAACCCGAAGCAGTTACGGTAGCAACCACTTCCTCTGGCGACATGGTGGTGAGCACGCGAGCGAGTGCTTCGTAGCCATCGCGGGCAATATACTCCTCAATTACCTCAGGGTTAATAACGCCCGTGTTACGCAAGGCAATGCGCAATTGCCTGTTAAAAAATTCCATTTCGCCATAGGTCTGCACCAACTGGCTGGTGAGGGGGTTGCGATAAAGCAGGCGCTGGATCGTCCTGCCCTTTAAGAGGTGTTCGCGGGCGATTTCGCGCGCATCGTCTGTCGTGACATTGCGATAGAACACGCCTTCAGGGTACACCACAATGACCGGACCGAGGTCACAAGTACCAATGCACCCTGTCTCGATCACCTTTATTTCTCTATCTAATCCTAACTTGGCGTTCTCATCTACTAAAGCCTCCATAGTGTTCAAACAACCGGAGGAGACACAGCCTGCCCCAGCACAGACTAACACATGCGACCTATAAAAGTTCACCCTTATTCCTCCTAGTTGCGGATGACCCAGTCTTCAATTGCCACGCCGCCTTGTACATGCTGCCTGAGGATGCGCCTTGCTCTTTCCGGTGTCACTCGGGCATAGAGGGTTCGACCATCGGGGGCGTTCACCTCTACTATGGGTTCGCGTTCACAAAGTCCAAGGCAACCTGTCTGCGTCACGACCACCGACAGAAGCCCTTGCTCGGCAATCTCTTGCACCAGGGCCCCTAGAGTCTCGCGTGCCCCAGCGGCAATGCCACAAGTGCCCATACCCACAACGACCCTCACCTCAGCCTCGCCTTCCCGAAGCTTCGTCATTTGACGGACTTCCTCCCGCAACTTGCGCAAATCTTCTACTGTTTTCATTGCTCTCCCCCTAGCAGCCTCTCTTGCAGAGCGATATATTCCTTTAGCCACAGAATAATTTTTGGGTGCTGCATGGTTCCCTCACAAATTTCACGCAGTTCGCGGCTGTCAAAGACAAAGGCGCGGTCATCTACCTCGTGGCGATAAACTACCTCCACTTCGAAATTCACCGCCAGGATGGCGGCCAAAGTGTCGGCCATGCTGCCTAGAGGGGCCCGGTCAATATGATCGTGGGCGAACTCAACCCGCACCGTCGTCCCCCTGCCCACAGTCGACACAATGGTCAGGCCGCCGGCACAGAGCTCGGCCGCAGCCTGAAGCAATGGCAAACCCAAGCCCACGCGCCGCGTGGTGCGAGTGGTAAAAAAAGGGTCAGTAACCGACTGCAACATCTCCGGCTCCATCCCTCTGCCGTCATCGGCGACAGTGATGGTCAAACGGTTGGCAGCCCTATCCTCAATAATAGTAATGGCAATTTCCGACGCCCCGGCCGCAATGCAGTTCTGCGCCAAATCGAGGATGTGCAGTGCTAGTTCTTCCATCTTAGTACTTTGCCAAGACCTCCTTGACCTTATCGACCTGCAACCTGCCGTAGACGTCCTCATTAATGGTGATGACAGGGGCAAGGCCACAAGCGCCGATACAGCGGGTCACCTCAAGGGTGAACTTGCCGTCACCCGTGGTGTCATTAACTTTAACCCCAAGCTGCTTTTCAATCTCGGCTAAAACCTGGGCCGCGCCGCGCACATAACAGGCGGTACCTAGACAGACCCCAATCTTATACTGACCACGCGGCTTGAGCGAAAACAGCGAGTAGAACGTAGCTACGCCGTAGACCTCGCTGATGGGCACACCAAGAGCCTCGGCCACTTTTTCTTGCACCTCTTCTGAAACATAGCCAAAGACGTCTTGCGCGGCGTGGAGAACTTGAATTAACGCCCCCGCGTCTCCTTTGTAGGCGGCGAGGATTTCCTCTAACTGCTCCCAGCGCGGGTCGAGCTCACCTTGGCTCGCGCACTGGCACTTGGAACCTGGCATCTTGTTCCCTCCTCAACATTCCTTGTGAGACATATCACTCATAAGGATACTTCTCCTTGAGGGCTTTGACAACACCTTCTGGAGAGCATTTTTCGATTTCTAACTCCCAAGGGACGCTCGCGGCTAGAGCCGATAAATTATGGGCATCAGAATTCGTAACATAGGGGTAACTTCTGGTGGATGCCGGCTGCTTACGTCCCTTAGAGACCTCAATAAGCCTGATGGGCAAATGCTCCGGTATGAAACCAAGCTGAGTCGTCAGGCCATAAGTCCTATCCACATGGGCGGGGATGACCATGCCGCCTAGGTCGAGTACTACCCGGCAGAGTTCATCGACACCAAAAGTCGTTGGCGAAAGCAACAGCTGCTCTTCCCAACCAATAATGCGGCTCCCGGCATCAAAAAAATACTGCTGTCCAAACAGGTCGCTGTCACCCTGCCTAGCAGGCAGCCGAGCGTACACATCCGCACCAAAACTCTCAGCTATTGCCATATTGCCAAAAAGACAGAGCATGTGAACATCTTCTTTCGTCCACACCTCAAGTCCCGGCAGCACGATGAGCTTCTGACCCGCGGCCTCTGCCACCGCCCGCGCATTGCGACAGCTGTTGTGGTCGGTTATGGCAATGACGCTGGCGCCAACCAGGGTGGCCATGTTGACAATGTTGGTCGGGGTCATCTCGCGATTGGCGCAAGGCGAGAGCGCGGTGTGAATGTGTAAGTCACAACGCACCTTAATCACGTCTGCACCCCCGAAGACCAAGGGCATATAATTGGCCCGCGAGCTCAAACGCCATGCGGTCGCTTTGCACGAGAACGAGGTTCTCAGCCCGCGCCTTTTCGATCAGTGCTGCGGGAATGGGGCAATTGACGAGGACCACCGCCCCAAGACCTAATAGTGATGCCACGGCAATAACATTCTGGTGAGCCTGCCTAGTCACCCAGAGGCAGTCAGGCGCGGCATGAGCCAGGACATCGCTCAGCATATCGGAAATATACCCTCCGGAAATTGGGCGATCGAGAAGGTCATCCCCCGTTAAGACTTCAAGTTGTAGTGCTTCGACAATGCTGCGAAGATTCATTTTTCTCCCTCCCCATCTATGCGTTTCCTGCCCATGGCATTAGGCAGAAGAACCGTCAGACTTATTAACTCCTGTGCCAGTTCATTGACTTGCTCTCGTAGCACAAAATCACAGTCAGTAAGCACCGCCGTATCGCGCACGATGTCCTCAGCTAAGGCGCGACAGTGCGGCGCACCACAGGAGCCACAATCGAGCATTGGCAGGCGCTCGACAATTTTTTCAAGCTCGCCGAGTTTCTTAATCGCAACCTCCATGTCTTCATCTAGCTGAATGAAGGGGCGAGGGCTCAGGTCTTGCTTGAGCACGAGCGCTTCCTCCGGCAGCGTGATCTCCGGCGGGGAATATAGAGGCAAAGCCCGCGCCACTTGGGCCACGCGCACTCGCGCCACAAACGGGTTCTCGACCACCAAGGCCCCGCCCACACAGCCCCCGACGCAGGCCTGCCCCTCAATGTACCTAACCCCGCGCAACCTCCCCATTTCGACTTCTTCAAGGACGGTGATGACATGCTCAATGCCATCTACCGCCAAGTAATCGTCAATGGCCACGCCCTCGCCTTCGCCGCCACTGCGGGCCCATACCAGACCCCGCGCGCTCCCGACCACAGGCTCTTCTTCCTTGACAGAGGCCAGCAGTCGGTAAGCATCGGCGTAGACTTCGGAGAATGAAAAGCCCCCGTTGAGTTGCGATTTGCCCACACCCACTGGCTGATGCACGGCCGTGATCTTGGCGGGGCAGGGCGTTATAAAAAACACCCCGATGTCCTCGTCACCGCAACCTGTTTCCCCACGCACCTCTGCTCGCGCTAGGTATGCCGCCACCTCCATCGGAGCTTCGATGGTCACCAAGTGGCGCGTGAGGTCGGGGAAACGCACCTGAATGAGCCGCACAACCGCGGGGCAACTCGTACTGATGCGCGGAAAAGGCCCAGCCGTGGTGGCAAGGTGCTTGGCTATGGCGGAAGCCACTAGTTCTGCCGCCAGAAAAAGTCCGCGCACATAAGTAAACCCCATAAGTTTGACGGCCGCCAGCACCTTGCCCGGGCTCGGATTGGAGCGAAATTGCGCAAAAAACGACGGCGCGAGTAGCCCCACCGTGTACTTAAAGTCCTTTAAAGCAGCGCGGCTGTCTGTCAGGACAGATTTAGCCCGATTAGGGCAAGCCCGAATACACTGCCCGCAATCCACACAGCGGGCAGCCTCAATGCGTGCCTTGCCTTGGCGAACCCTGATCGCTTCGGTCGGACAGCGCTTGATGCAATTAGTGCAGCCGCGACATTTTTCCTCATCCAACTGAACGGAATGAAAATAGCTAGCCACTTATACCTCGCTGCTTGGCCCGGCAAAAGTCATATACAGGGCGGTGCCTTCTCCTACTACGGTGGTTATCTTCAGCGCGTCGGCGTTGCGGCGTATATTTGGCAAGCCCATGCCCGCGCCAAAGCCTAAAGCCCGCACGTGGTCGGGGGCGGTGGAATACCCTTCTTTCATCGCTAGCTCCACATTGGGGATGCCCGGGCCTTGATCTTCTACCCAAACCTCTACCAAGGCCGAGGACACTCGTGCCTTGATAACTCCCCGGTAGGCGTGAATGACAACATTTAGTTCCGCCTCATAGGTGGCCAGGGCGATGCGCCTCACTAAAGCCGGGGGGAGGCCCACTTGTTGCAGTACCCTTTTCAGTCTGGCTGCGCCCTCGCCGGCAATGCTGAAGTCAGCACCCTCGACCGTGTAAGACACTTCAAACGTTGCTTGCTCTCCCACTGTACACCCCCAGAAGAATTTGACCGATTCTGTTAAAACCATTTCGCCACAAACAATACTCTCTCCTGCTAAGGTCCGCTAGCTACTTATTTATCAAGCAAGGCTCGACGCGCTTCGGAAACGGTGTAGAGCGAACCTGCCACCAAGACTACATCGTCTGGTTTGGCCTCGCCGAGAGCCTGGCGAAGGGCCAAGGCGACCGAATCATAGTGCTCACCAAGTAGCGCACAGCTTCTGGCGATCGCGGCCAACTCGGAAGGCTCCGTGGCGCGGGGCAGGTCGGGGGCAGCAGCATAGAACCGTTTGACCAAAGGCGCGAGTAGCGCCAACATCTCGTGCGGCTCTTTATCCTTCATAATGCCGGTGACGAGGAGCACTGTTTTATCTGGCAAAACCTCCTGTAGCGTCTTGACGAGGGCGTTTACACCATGTATGTTGTGCGCCCCGTCCATAATGACCAGCGGCGACCGCTGCATCACTTCGAACCTGCCCGGCCACTTAGCGGCAAAAAGGCCACGCTGTATGTCTAATTGCGACACCGGCCAGCCCTGTCCTTTGAGATAGAGGGCGGCGTCAACCGCTAGGGCCGCATTGTGCAATTGATGCGGCCCTAGCAGACCTAGGTTGAGTTCCAGGGAAGTAGCCTGATTAACATAGGCAAAACTCTGCCCCTCGAGGCCCGCAGTGCGCTTCGTGGCCGTAAAATCACGGCCGAATAGGCGGAGAGGCGCTTCCCTCTGCCGAGCAACTTCCCCAATCACCCCTAAGGCTTCCTCCCCTTCCGCCGCCGTGATGACGGGTACACCCTGTTTAATAATGCCCGCTTTCTCAAAAGCGATTTTTCCTAAAGTATCGCCCAGAACCTCCATGTGATCGAAGCCGATATTAGTAATTACGGCTAGTGCCGGTCGCACCACATTGGTGGCGTCAAAACGCCCCCCTAGTCCCACCTCGAGCACCAAGGCGTCAACCTTACTCTGGGCATAGTAGTATAGGGCGAGTGCCGTTATAAACTCAAACTGCGTGAGCCCCACTTCCTCGGCTAAGGGCTTAAGCGCGCTCACTAAGGCGGCCAGGTCCTCTGGGCAGATATCGGCCCCATCCAGACCAAAGCGATTCGTGAACGAATCCATGTAGGGTGAAGTATAGAGCCCGGTCCTAAGGCCCGCCATGCCGAGAATGCTGGCGAGCATGGCCGAGGTCGAACCCTTGCCATTGGTACCCGCCACATGTATGACTTTTAGTCTGCGTTCGGGGTTGCCGAGGCGTTCTAGGGCTAGCTGCATCCGCTCTAGCCCTAATTTGCTGCCGAAACGCCCGAGTCCATGAATGTAGTGGACAGCCTGTTCGTAGTTCACTTGAGCTCCCCTAGCCTCTTTTCCACCTGCGCGAGTTTCGCTTCGTACCCTGCCAGTTTCGTCCGCTCTTGTTCTATTAGTGCTGGGGGGGCTTTTGCCAAGAAGCCCTCATTGCTAATCTTGCCTGCGGAGCGCAGCACCTCGCTCATTAAGAGAGTTCTTTCGTCCTCTAAACGCTTTATCTCGGCCTCAATATTGACCAATTCCCGAAGGGGCAGGTAGATTTCTGCTCCGGTAACCACGACACTAACCGCTTCTTCTTTAGTGAGAGGAACAGAGGTGACAATTTGCACTCCCTTGCCCGAAGCAAGGGCCCGCAAGTACTGGGCTCCTCTGGTATAGACCTCGGCAAAGTCAAGGTCCCTAGGCACGATGTAGATTTCGGTTCGCTGCGAAGGGGCGACGCCCATTTCGGCACGCAAATTGCGCAGTGAGCGCACCGCTTCCATAATGACGAGCATGCTCTGCTCCGCCGCCTCGTCCCCAAATCCAGCCTGGCTGGGCCACAAGGCGACCGTGATGGACGGTCCCTGATGCGGCAGGGATTGCCAAATTTCCTCGGTAATAAAGGGCATGAAGGGGTGCATAAGCTCTAGCGTGCGCGAGAGCACATAGGTGAGCACTTGCAAGGTGCTTGTCTTTCTCGCGCCTAGGGCGGCGAGCTCGGTCTTGGCCATCTCAATGTACCAGTCGCAATACTCCGTCCAAAGAAATTCATATACCAGCCGCGAAGCCTCGCCAAACTCAAACCGCTCCATGTAGCGCGTGACCTCCATGGCAGTGTGGGCGAGACGGGAGAGGATGTACTTATCGGCCAAGGTTGTGGCTTCGCGCGGGGGCAGTTCGGCGGGAATCGCCACTCCCTCCGGAATGTTCATTTGCACAAAGCGCGCCGCGTTCCATATTTTGTTGCAGAAGTTCCTCGTAGACTCTAAGCGCTCCTGATGAAAGCGCATGTCGCCACCCGGGGCATTGCCATTGACCAAAGTAAACCGCAAGGTATCGGCGCCAAATTGCTCAATAATCGGCAGGGGGTCAATGCCGTTGCCAAGCGACTTGCTCATCTTGCGCCCCTCTTGGTCGCGCACGATGCCGTGGATGAGGACATGCGAGAAGGGCACCTGACCGGTTAGCTCAAGCGACATAAAGACCATGCGCGCCACCCAAAAGTAGATGATCTCATAGGCGGTGACCAAGACATTGGTCGGGAAGAAGCGCGCGAGGTCAGGCGCGTTTTCCTCGGGCCACCCTAGAGTTTCAAACGGCCAAAGCGCGGAACTAAACCAGGTGTCTAGGACATCGGTCTCTTGGACTAGCTCTGTGCCGGCACATTGCGGACAGGCGAGGGGTACCTCGCGCGCGACCACCATTTCGCCGCAGGCACAGTGCCAGACCGGCAGCTGATGTCCCCACCAGATTTGCCGAGAAATACACCAGTCCTTGACATTTTCGACCCAGTGCAAGTATGTCTTGGCGAAGCGCTCGGGGACGAACTTTACTTGGCCTTCCTTGACAGCGGCTATAGCCGGCTCGGCCAGGGGCGCCATGCGCACAAACCACTGCCGCGAGACAATGGGTTCAATGACGGTGCTGCAGCGGTAACACTGCCCTACGCTCATGTCATGCTCGGCCGTCTTCACCAGCTGACCTAGGCGCTCGAGTTCAATTAATAACTGCCGGCGGCACTCGTAGCGGTCAAGGCCTTGGAAGGGCCCGGAATTTTCATTCATGGTGCCGTCAAGGTTGAGCACATTTATCTTAGCGAGGTTGTGGCGCTCGCCGATGGCAAAGTCGTTCGGGTCATGGTAGGGCGTCACTTTGACCGCGCCGGTGCCGAATTCCCGGTCAACATAGGTGTCGGCGACGATGGGAATTTGCCTGCCGAGCACCGGCAGCAACAACATCTGGCCGACCAGATGACTGTACCGCGCATCCTCCGGGTGCACGGCGACGGCGGTGTCGCCAAGGATGGTCTCGGGGCGGGTGGTGGCCACCGTCACAAAGCCGCTGCCGTCAGCAAGCTGGTAGCGCACATGGTACAGTTTTCCATGTGTCTCGGCATGCTCCACCTCATCATCCGATATCGCCGTGTGACAACGCGGGCACCAATTGACAATGTAACTGCCGCGATAAATAAGGCCGCGCTCATAAAGACGCACAAAGGTCTCGCGCACCGCCCTTGAACAGCCCTCATCCATAGTAAAACGTTCCCGGCTCCAGTCACAAGAGGCCCCTAACATGCGCAGTTGCTCGGTAATGGCCCTGCCGTACTCTTCTTTCCACTGCCAGACGGCCTCGACAAATTTTTCGCGCCCAAGGTCATGGCGTGTCTGCCCGGCGGCGAGGAGCTTGCGCTCCACAACATTTTGGGTGGCAATGCCGGCATGGTCAGTCCCGGGTACCCACAAGGCATCATAGCCCTGCATGCGCTTTTGGCGGATGATGATGTCTTGCAAGGTGTTATTTAGGGCATGACCAATATGCAGGCGATCAGTAACATTAGGCGGTGGTATGACGATGGTAAAAGGATCGCCCTGCGGCGTGCTACTCGGAGTGAAGTAACCCTCCTCCTGCCACCGCGCATGCCACTTCTTTTCGACGAGAGACGGGTCGTAATTTTTAGCAATTTCACTTGTCATACTCTTCACTCTCCTCATATAATAAAGAAAGCCCCTGCCCGTAAAGGGCGGGGACATCCCGCGGTACCACCTTAATTCCCGCATATGCGGCTCCTAGCTCTAACGGGCTGCCCGCCTGGCACTATTTACTCATGCCAGGAGCTCCGAGACGACGAAGATACTTGGCATAGGCGGGGCTTTCAGCCGCTGACCCCTTCTCTAAAGCCGTGTCCAAGTTCTTTTTCTCTTCACTGCTTTGGGGAAATTATATGGCTTTAGAATGCTTAAGTCAAGGCAAGTTTCTATCCATTGTTATCTTCATCTAGGAGGAATGCGCCATTCTCCGGCGAATTAAGTTGGTCAAGCAAAGATCAGGGGGTGCATGCCGGTGAACACAGGTAATGCAAGGGGCGGACTGCCTCGCTCCAGCCACAGGCGACACTACACACCTACCATCAAGCTCTATTTATGCAGGCAACTTGAATTACGCCGCCTAAAGTTGCTAAGACAGGTCGAAGCAGCGGTACTTACTTTGCATGCCCTCCATGGCACCAGAGAAGAGTTGGTTGTTATGCTTCTTAATAGTGTGCAAAAATTGCTTCGCGCCGCTGGCGCGAGCCTGTGGACTATAAAAAATGGGGGCCCGCACCTCGTGGGCGCCGACAATTGGCCCGACCTTTTAGCATTCTCCGACCCAGAGGGCACCTTGGCTTTTGCCAACAAAAACTTCCGCATCCTCACCGCCCCGCTCATCTACCCGGGGTTTGGAGAAAACACCATCCTCGCCTCCGCTCATTTTGCCGGTCGTGAGAAAATGCACACCAAGCAGCTCATCATGGACTCCCTCGCCAAACACGCCGCCATGGCCCTACAGAGGCTAGACTTAGAGGGTTTCTACAAAAAACACACGGCCTCGCTCGAACTTATGCGCCATGTCGCCGCGCGGTTTGCCGCCAACCTTAGCTTGCAAGACCTTTTCACCAGCATCTATACCGAGGTGCAGAAGGTCATGGTCGCCGACGTCTTCTTTGTGGCGCTATACGATACGACTGCGCAAGAAGTAAATTTAGCTTGCATCTTCGAAGATGGGGAGCAGGTTTCCCCCGTGAGGTTTCCCTTGAACGACGGCCCCACCTCCCAAGTCATTAAGACAAATACCCCTTTATTTATCAGCTTAGAAGGTACCTCGATTCCCGGGGCCCTCCACTTCGGCAATGTCCAGAGAAGCACTGCCTCCGTTATGATGGCTCCCATCGCCCTGCAGGCCCAAGTCTTAGGAGTGTTGTCGGTGCAAAGCTACGGCCATAATTCTTACACCGAGGATGATCTCCTGCTACTTTCTGCCATTGCCAGCCAGGCAGCCATCGCGGTGCATAATACCCAGCTCTACGAGAACGCCCTCATGCTCGCGACCACCGACAGCCTCACCGGACTGATGAATAAACGGGCTTTTCTGGCTACACTTGACGCTAAAATAGCACAGGCAACAGCCAATGAAGGCCTCTTCTCCCTCATCATGATTGATTCCGACAGCTTAAAAATCATCAACGACACCTATGGACACTGCGCGGGCGATGAACATCTCTGTAATCTGGCCGACATTCTGCGCGCCGCGGTGCGCGAGGAAGACCTCGTCTGCCGCTACGGTGGTGATGAATTCATGGTCCTCCTCAGTGACACCGACGCCGCAATGGCCACCACCATCGCCAAGCGCATTGTCGAGCGCGTGCGGCTTTCTGTCCACATGGTAGCCGGCAAGGCCGTACATGTGACCGCCAGCGCCGGTGTGGCCGAGTTTCCGCTGCATGCCGTCGACCGCGCCCACCTTGTGGTCGCCGTCGACAAAGCCACCCGCGAAGCCAAAGAGCTCGGCAAGAACCGCGTCAGCACTCGGGAGAAACGGTAGGTAGAATTGCAGTTAATTGTCTGTTCCATCAGTAAGCGGGAGAGTGGCGTTGCCATCTATCCCTAAGACGCTAGGACCTTGTAGCGCCGGCACAAAAGCCGGCGACCTCGTCGGTTTTGGGTTACGGACCTCATGGTTACGACCTGGGAGGGTCGGCG
>QLUC01000120.1 GCA_018725275.1 Bacillota bacterium
TTTGCTGCGAAACAATACGCTGCCTGCCGTCGGCTCCAACAAACGCAGAATTGACTTCCCCAGAGTGGTCTTCCCGCAACCGCTCTCGCCTACCAGACCCAAAGTCTCGCCATCCTTAACATGCAGACTCACGCCGTCAACCGACTTCACAGGTATCGCTTGGCTTTTGAACATCCCCTGCTGCACGGCAAAGTGCTTTTTCAAATCACTTACTTGCAGCAGAACTTCCGCTGATTGCATCATCTTCTTCTCCCCCTTCACTCAATACAAGAAGCAGGCAGCTTGGTGCCCGGGGGCGACTTCTTTTAAGGCTGGATTTTCATGGTGGCAGCGTTCCATGGCATGGCGACACCGCGGTTGAAACCTACACCCAATAGGCATAGCCAGCGGGTCTGGCACTGTGCCTTCGATGGGGATTAGGCGGTGCTGTTTGGTGGCCAAAGAGGGGATAGAACTCATCAGCCCCTGGGTATAAGGGTGTTTGGTTTGATAGAAAACGTCATCAACACTCGCTCTTTCTACAATTTGCCCTAGGTACATGACCATAACGTCATCCGCCATCGCGGCAATAACGCCCAAATCGTGTGTGATCAGCATCATGGCCATTTCAAATTTCTGGCGCAAATTGCGCATCAATTGGAGAACTTGGGCCTGAATCGTAACGTCAAGTGCTGTAGTTGGCTCATCCGCAATCAAGAGAGCGGGTCGGCATACCAACGCCATGGCGATCATCACCCGCTGGCGCATTCCGCCAGACAGTTGGTGCGGGTACTGGTGAATCCGCTCTTCCGGACTGGGAATTTCCACTGCCCGCAACATTTCAATGGTTTTTTGTCTGGCTTCCTTGCGGTTCACCCGTTGATGAAGCATGACCGCCTCCATAATTTGAAACCCAATTGTGTAGACCGGGTTTAAAGAAGTCATGGGCTCCTGAAAAATCATGGCAATTTCTTTCCCACGAATCGAACGATACACCTCACCCTTGGGATTCAGTTTGGCTAGGTCGATAGTCTTGTCTGCGCCATGATACAAAATTTCTCCTGCCGTTACTGCACCGGCTGGTCCTTGAACCAGCCCCATAATCGAAAGCGCAGTTACCGATTTGCCGCATCCGCTCTCGCCAACGACGCCTAGCACTCGTCTAGGTTCGATGGAGAAACTAACGCCATCAACCGCTCGTACCACGCCTTCACCTGTTTTAAAGCACGTCTTCAGGTTGTTGACTTCTACTAATGGGCTCACGCTGTCACTTCCCTCGCTGTATCATCTCTTCCATTTCGGTCGGAGACTTGGGAATGCGCTTGTTGGTCACGTATATGTCAATGAGTTCTGCGCGCGTATAGACCGGATGCTCGGGATGTGGCGGCGGAGACATAGCTACTATAAAACCTGCCGTTTCCTTGGCGTTGTTCTTCACAACAAACGGTAGCCCGGGTGCCAGCGGTACCACAAAAACTGTGTGTGGTTCTAGAACGACGGTCTCCTCGCCGTGGGTAACCTCGATCACCCCACTCATCGTATACACAACGCGCTCTAGTAACTCTTCTTCTTTTTCTCTGGCCGAACCCATGACAAACTCTACCCCCGGCAACAGATATGTCATGTTCATGTAAATGTTTTTACCAAACGCTAAGGGCCGGTACCACTCGGGACGATGGTCGAATCCTTCAACTTCTTTGACTTTGACAAATAAATCTTGCGTCATATTGTAAGTCACTCCTCTATATTTTTTCGGGGTTAGCGATGAGTTGTTCCATTTCCTCCGCGGATTTTACGGGACGATTATTCTGTCTGTAGCGGGCTATCATTTCCTCACGCCGCTGTATATTCAGTTCTGGATGGGGCGGTGGTGAGTAACAAACGATGTAACTCGCTACTTCTGGGCCGTTATTCTTCACGGCAAATGGCGAGGTTGGCTCCAGTGGCACAATAAACGCAGTGTGCGGGTTGACAACGACAGTTTGACCAGCATGCGTGACCTCGATGGTTCCGGTCATGGTATAGATAACACGTTCCAGACGTTCCGTACCTTCTAGATATTTCGGGCCGCCCATTACCAGCTCCACCCCCGGCAGCAGATAGGTCGTGTCCATGTAGATGTTTTCGCCATAGGCTAACGGTCTGTACCAATCGGGACGGTGATAGAGTCCCTCTACCTCTTTGAGTTTTACGAACAGCTCACTGGACATCTGTAAGTCACTCCTTTTCATATTCGGCCGTTCCCCGGCACCCTTGGGAATGCTAACTCTAACCCCTTTGTTCCGCCCGACGGGGATCGAGTGCGTCTCTTAAGCCATCACCGACCAGGTTAAAGCTTAAGACCACCAGCATGATGGCTATGCCCGGATAGATTGCCAAATGCGGCGCACGTAGTAGGAAGGGTCTCGCGTCGCTCAGCATTGATCCCCACTCTGGTGTGGGGGGTTGTGCACCCAGCCCCAAGAAACTCAAGCCGGCTGCAGCTAAGATAATACCCCCCATACCCAAAGTAGCCATGACCACTATGGGTGAGAAACAATTGGGCACTATATGGCGCGTTAGTATCACGAAATCGCTCGCACCGCTGGCTCTGGCTGCCTCCACATAGTCCTTCTGTTTCACGGCAAGGACTTGTCCGCGCATAACTCGACAGTAGCTAGGCCAGCCTGTCATAGCCAAAGCAACCATCGCATTGAACAGGCCGGGCCCGAGCATCCCGGCTATGGCCATAGCCAGGATCAGTCCCGGGAAGGTCAATACCACGTCGGTGACTTGGCTAATAACACGGTCAGTTGTCCCGCCGTAATACCCAGCCAGACTGCCTAGGGTACACCCCGTAACCGATACAGTGCCCACTACGAATATTCCGGTGAGCAGCGAGACCCGGGTTCCGTAGAGGATTCGACTCAATATATCTCTCCCCAGTAAATCGGTGCCAAGCCAATTGCTCGCACTTGAGGAACTCAGGGTGTTTCTGAGATTTTGATCCAGTGGATCGTATGGCGCAATAAATGGGGCAAACAGCGCAGACAATACAAATAGCGCGATGACTACAAGACCGATTCTTGCGAGCTTATCTTTAAGTAGGCGTCGTACTCCCTTGAGCATACCCTGCACTCTCCTCCTAATACCGTATGCGCGGGTCAAGGTAGACGTACAAGATGTCGACTAAAGTGTTTGCGGTGGTGATGGTCACGGCAAACATGAAAGTAACCCCTTGGACGACCACAAAATCGCGCGCAAAGATAGCAGTAACCATCATCCGCCCCATGCCGGGCCAAGCAAAAACCGTTTCCACAATCCCACTGCCACCCAAAGCAAAACCTAATTGCAGGCCAAGAATAGTAATGACAGGTATCATGGCGCATTTCAGGGCATGCACCCATATTACTACACGCTCACTCAGTCCCTTGGCGCGCGCCGTGCGAATAAAATCTTCCTTAAGCACATCCAGCATACTCGACCTGATGAGCCTTGCGGAAAGAGCGGCCATACCGGTTCCCACAGTTAGAGCGGGGAGTATTAAATGGCGTAGCGTTCCGAAACCAAACACAGGCAGCCACCTTAGCTGCAAACCAAAAAGCAGCATAAGCAACAGAGCGAGCCAAAAACTCGGCATCGACAATCCAAGCAAAGAGCCAAAACGGGCCGCAGAATCGGCGATGGTGTTTTGCTTGGTGGCGGCAAGAATGCCCGCCGGGAAAGCAATCACTATAGCGACAACCATAGAAGCGAGTGCCAGCTGTATGGTAGCGCCAAAGGCACTCCGCAACATTGTCGCGACTGGCAGTCCTGTCTGCATTGACTCCCCAAAGTCTCCGCGCAACATGTTCCTAACCCAAATCATGTATCGCACATGCGTAGGTTGATCAAACCCTAACCTGGCTCTCGTTTCGCTCAGCTGCTCAGGCGTAGGCGGCAACCCGCCAGCTTCCATAAGCATTAAGAACACGGGATCTCCAGGGACCAAACTCAAGAGAAAGAAGACCACAATAGTAGCCAGCCACACTGTGGCAAAGGCAGCGCCTATCCTGCGTGAAATGTATTTTCGTAACACTCCCCTGCAACCTCCATACTTGGATGCATCGGCATCCATAACCTACATGAGGGTCAAAATTACCGCATCCCCCGGCAGTAGCCGCGCCAGATAAAAGATGACGAAAGTCGCTACCCACAGGGTGATCAGTGCCATGGCCAGTCTCTGCATCACATACTTGCGCAACATACCACTACCACCCTCACTATATGCGGTATCTCTTACCCTGCCGGCGGTGGACGAGGAGGGACGAGGAGGGGGATAGAGACTATGTGGCAATATCCCCCTTTAAACGTTACTAACGCCGCCGCGGTCGCGGGACAAGATAAGTCGTGTCGAAGCGCTGTGACCAAAGAATGCTATGGGGATTATACTCACGGACATATGCTCCGGAAGCATCGTACTCGATCATAAAGTTGATCGGAGCGAGTACGGCCTGCCTGTGGTACTCCCATTGGATCTGGCGGTAGAGGTCAAAACGGGTGGCCTGGTCAAAGGTGGCTGTCGCAACCTCAATGAGCATGTCCATCCTGTCGCCCATCCAAGTAACGTTGGTGATACGGTTACTGGTATCAAGTCGGTGA
>QLUC01000121.1 GCA_018725275.1 Bacillota bacterium
TTGAACGTCGTGCGCACGCAGTGACATTCGAGGCTCGCGAAGATCGCGATGGCCTTATAACCGGATACGCGTCGCCCCCCGCGCGGGGGCGTGGATTGAAACTGTCCTAGAGGGACGGAGTAACGCGACATCTACGGTGCCATGCCACTAAGGTGGGGAGGTTGGCAAGGGCAGGAATAAGCGCCTACTATTAGCAGGAGCAGTGTTCCCCGGGTCGCCCCCCCGGCCGCATCCTGCCTGATTGCAGCAGGAAGCCGGAGTTCCTCATAACCAGCTACGAAAAGTGCGCTACCTCCGGCATTACGTATGAGCAAGGTCATTCAATTGGGCCACCTAAAGCTTTACTGTTCGATGAAACATTAGCTGGTTCTCTGCGTATTACAGGCACTACCATAAGAGGAGATTGCGGAGGTGTTGGTGTGGAGCCAATTATTGAGGTAAAAGACCTTTTTATGAGCTATGGCAATCAGGCGGTGCTGAGGGGGGTTAATTTTAGGGTCTACCCAGGGCAGGTTATCGGCTACATTGGACCAAATGGCGCAGGCAAGAGCACTACGATTAAGATTATTCTAGGTTTGATCACGAAGTATCATGGCACGGTTAAGGTTTTCGGAGAGGACATTTGGCGGCAGGGCGTTTTTTACAAGGGCCGCATAGGGTATGTGCCCGAGAATGCCGACGTCTATGAGTCTTTGAGCGGGCATGAGTACATTTCTTTTGTCGGGGATTTGTATGGTGTTCCGGCAGAGATACTGGCCGCTCGCGCTACTAAGCTGGTCACCTTACTTGACTTAAGAGAATACTACCATTCGAGGATTTCTTCGTACTCCAAGGGTATGCGGCAGAAATTGCTGATTATTGCTAGCGTAATTCACAACCCAGACGTCCTTTTCTTAGATGAGCCAATTACCGGCTTAGACGTGAACAGTGTCATGATATTCAAAGAAATTATCGCCGGCTTGGCCCGGCAGGGGAAGACCGTTTTTTACTCATCGCACATCATGGAAGTGGTCGAGAAGATAAGTGATAGAATAATCTTGCTCCATAAAGGTGTGGTGGCAGCTGATGGCACAGTAGAGGAGTTGCAGAGAGCGACGCTAGACGACTCTCTGCAGGGCATCTTCAGCACCGTGACTGGTTTTACTAACCACAAGGGGATTGCGGACCATTTTGTCGCCGCGGTAGTAGGCTAGGACTATGCAGGATTTTGCGGTTCTAAAGTTACTTGACCGTTTTGAGTCTGCCTTTAGGCGCATGGGTGTCGATTATCGCCTCATGCGGCGCATTGTACAAGTCAAACTCGCCCTTGATGGGCGCAGGGTGGCGACGCTGCAAATGAGTGACGCCACCGCACCTGAGATGGAAGATAATAGGTTCTTTCGCTCTTTGTGGGTATATATGTTGGCGAGTATTGTGAAGGCAGTGCTCTTGCTCATGGATTGGCCGCTTTTTTTGGTCATGACAATTTACATAAGCCTGCTCATGCCCGCGCTTATGATGATCATGGCCGCTGACTTTTCGGTAGTACTTTTAGACTTACGCGATCGAATGATTTTGTTGCCAAGGCCGGTAGAGGCGCGAACCATCAATGCGGCGAGGGTCGTGCATATTTTGATCTACTTATCGGTGTTGACCGGCGCCCTGAACATGGCGGGCCTGGTGGTCGGCGCATACCGTTTTGGGGTGCTCTTCATTCCCTTGATGCTGGCATCGCTCTTCTTATTGTGTCTGTTGGTGGTTGCTTTAGCATCACTTCTCTACACGGCCGCTCTTAAGTACTTTGACGGCGAAAAACTAAAAGACATGATCAATGCCTTACAAGTAATAATCATGGTGGGAATGAATATTGGGCTCGTACTATTTCTGCGCACCTTTAGGCTGTTTGACTTAGAACTAGCAGTTAGTTGGCAGTGGTGGATGTACCTGCTGCCGCCTTTTTGGTTTGCAGCTTTGATTTCCTTGGGGATGGGCGAAGCGGTTTCAGCATCCATGGTTCGGTTGGCGGCCATGGCCATGATTATTCCACCTTTTGTCATGTTCTTCTATGTAAAAGTGATATCCCCAGTTTTTGAGCAAAACATGGCCAAGTTCGCCAGTGTTGAGCGTGTGCTTCACCACAGGGAGTCTATCTTTACGGCTCTGTTAAGAAAGGTGTCGCGGTTACTACCGGGTAGTCGCGTCGTAGGGGCTCTGGTTCGCGGGTCGCACGCCCTGCTCACCAAGGAGCGAGCTCTCAAATTGCAACTATACCCTAGCATCTTTGGTACGCTTCTTTTGATGCCACTGGTTCTTGTTGGTTCCCACTGGGAAGAAGGGACTTCTTTCGTCGAGTTCATAGCACGACTACGCGCCGGACATGGCTACTATTCTCTATACATGATCATTGTGTCCGCTGCCATAATGATCCCCTTAATCTGGTTTAGCGAGAACCACAAAGCGGCATGGCTCTATCGTGCCATGCCGCTGCCGGAGCCAACGCCCATCGTGCGGGGGGCGGTGCTTGGGTACATCGTTAGCCTAGTGCTCCCAATCTCAATCATATCCTCTGCCGTCATGCTGTTATTATTTGGGTTTGAGCGGGCTCTAGACCTTTTCGTGATCGTGATGGGTGGTCCGCTTATGGTGTTGATAATTGTGCGCCTGACCAACAAACGTCTGCCATTCTCCGAGGAGGTGGTCCGGATACAAGCTAAAAGTGGTGTCGGCGGAATCCTCACGTTGGTGATTGCCGGCGGACTAGCCCTTGCCCACTGGTTGTTTGCGGCTCACGTTTCGCTCTACGCCTACCTTGTTCTTCAGGTCTTGGGCATACTCTATCTTTGGCAGACGAGTTTCCCCCTTACTTGGCAGGCACTAGATGACGACAGCGTCTAGGTCACGGCCCGGTGAGTGTGTTTCGCCAGTTGATGCGTTCTAAAAAGACAATTGCTTGGTACATGAGGGCAGCCGCCACGCACAAGATGAGGACGCTGGTCATCACGAGGTGCATGTTTAGAACCTGGCCGCCGTATATAGCTAGGTAGCCGAGGCCGGCCCGCGAAACGAGGAATTCACCGGCTATGACTCCCACCCAGGATAGCCCGACATTGACCTTGACCGCCGAGACAATGGTCTGGTAGCTTCCGGGAAGGACAATCAAGTAAAACGACTGCCATTTGGTGGCGCCAAAGGAGTGCACCAGTTTTAGCTTGAGGGGATCAATGGTCGTGAAACCGTTGTGCACTACGATAATGGTGGTCACTATGGAGATAGCGAGGGCGATGGTGACAATGGTTAGGTAACCGGTGCCGAGCCAGACGATGAACAGAGGGCCGAGGGCTATTTTAGGCAGACTGTTCAGCACTATTAAAAAGGGCTGGGCAGTGAGATGTAGCTTTGGCCACCACCAGAGGATAGCGGCAAAAAAGGTGCCAAGAATAGTGCCGCCGACGAAGCCGATCACGGTCACGAGGCTGGTAATCCAAATGTGATGGTACAAGCCCCCGACCGCATGAAGCTGTGCTACGGTCTGCCAAATCTTAGAGGGGCTACTCACGAGGAAGGAGTCTAGCCATCCGAGAAGGGTGGCTACTTCCCAGAGGGCGAAGAAGCTAACTACCAAGCCTAATTGGGCCAGGCGAATGTACATTCTAGTGCGTTTAAGTCTGTTGAGGAAGAGCTGATGCTCGCTCGACACTTAGATCCATCTCCTCCCATATGCGGCTGAAATAGCAGCGAAAGTCCGGCGCCTGACGTTTTTTCATGGGGTTGGGGGCGTCGGTGTTTAGATCGACATTGAGTTCGAGTTTTATCCTGCCGGGACGCTTGGTCAGGACGATGATGCGGTCGCACATCGCGATGGCTTCGGGAATGTCGTGGGTAACTAAGATGCAAGTCACTCCGGCGCGGCGCAATATAGCCCAGACGTCATCTTGGAGGGTTAGGCGCGAGGTGTAGTCGAGCGCGGAAAACGGCTCATCTAGCAAGCAAATGGCGGGTTCCGTGGCCAGGGTGCGGACTAGGGCCACTCTCTGGCGCATGCCACCAGACAATTGCCTGGGGTAGAGGTGTTTGAAATTTTCCAGCCCGTATTCCTTAAGGAGGTCGTTGGTGCGTTGGCGCGTTTCTCCGGTGAGACGCCCCATTATTTCAAGCCCCAAAGTAGCGTTCCCCTCGATGGTGCGCCAGTCGAGCAGACAATCTTCTTGGAGCATGTAGGCGGATTTGCCCCCTTCCGGGCCGGTGACTTTTTCGCCGCACACAGTGACACTGCCTGTGGTCGGAAGCAGTAAACCGGCCACCATCGAGAGCAAGGTAGATTTGCCGCAGCCGCTTGGCCCCACAATGCCGAGGAACTCCCCGTTTTTTACCTGCAAGCTTATATTGTCTAAGGCCGGCGTTTCGCCGCTTTCTGCCAAGTACCTAAGGCTGACATTGTTGAGCGTTACGACAGCCTCCACAGGTATCCCCCTCTTTGTACTACCTTCTAGCTCCGACCACGCGCTTACTGAAAGAGTTGTTGACCACATTGGCGAAGGGGACTTTGGTGTCTAGCTCTCCCGCCAGGATCATGATGTTCTGCAGG
>QLUC01000122.1 GCA_018725275.1 Bacillota bacterium
TTGTCCAATTAAACAAGCCTCGCGGTGCAAATCTCAATCTTTCGACTTTATAAGAAGCAGGGTCCCGGCGGCAAAGGTAATTGTTGCCGTACTTGCTATAAATTCATTACTGACCCCCAGAGAAGAACCAAGCTGCAAAGCGGCGCCTAGCAGTGGGTACTGTACGCCCTCTAGGCTGATATCTTCCACCTTTTCGCTGAGGGGAATGAGGCTCAACAATTCGCCCGCCCTGCCACTGATGGTGGTCGACTCATGGCAGGCCCTGATTTCATTGTGCTCATCGATAATCCTGGCGAGCACTCCCCCTTTGGCTAAGGCAACTAAGAGCAAAATATTAGCTAAGGAATGGTCTAAGCGCCGCCCGAGCGCGCCGAGCAGGGTGATTTCCTTGGCCCCCTGTTTTAGGGCATACTCTACGGCCAATTCGGTGTCCGTAGAGTCCTTTTGGGGCGGGAATTTGACAAATTTAACGCGGTGCGCCACAAAGAACTTCTCCGTCTCGGGGTCAAGCGAGTCTAAATCACCGATAATTACATCAGGCACAAGCTCCATGCCCAAAAAGTGCCTGGCTCCCCCGTCGGCACAAATGCGCAAATCATAACCAGCCACTTCATGACGTGCCCAAACATAATTGTCCATGCTACCATTGGCGATAATCACGCATCTCACAGCCCTAGCCTTCTTTCTTGCCTAAAAGCAGGCAACTCTGTTTCTCGTTAGCTCACTGCAATACTCTCAGCCCAAAATATTCGCCAGATTGACCCCATAGTCCTTTACCCAATCGAAAAGGCCGCCCCCAGGCGACCTTTTCGTCAGACGGTGGCAGAGTCTAGATAAGCTCAAACCGCGCGGTGAAGAAGCGGAGAGAAGGAGCCTCGTAAGTAAACCGCAACCCCCGGATGGTGTCACGCTTGGCGTAGAGGGCGATGACCGCGTCGGCTACGACATCCATGTGGGCGTAGGTGTAGACGCGACGGGGGATGGTGAGGCGCACCAGCTCTAGCTTTGGATAGCGGTGCTTCCCCTCTTCATCGCGACCGGCCGAAATAATGCCCCGCTCCATGCTGCGCACGCCTGATTCGACATAGAGATGGGCGGCCAGGGTCTGGGCCGGAAAGGTATCTTGCGCCAAGTGCGGCAAAAACCGCTTGGCATCGAGGTAGACGGCATGGCCACCCACGGGGAGCACGATGGGGACCCCGGCGGCCGCGAGACGGTCGCCTAAGTAGCGCACTTGCTCGACGCGATGCTCGAGGTAGGGGTAGTCAATGGCCTCGTAGATTCCCTGCGCCATGGCGGCCATGTCGCGACCGGCCATGCCACCGTAGCTGGGCATGCCTTCGAAGACCACTACCAGCTCACAGGCCTTGACATAGAGGTCATGGTCGTTTAAGGCCAAGAAGCCGCCGATATTCACTAGGCAGTCTTTCTTGCCGCTCATGGTGCAGCCGTCCGCATAGCTCATCATTTCGCGCACGATTTCCTTGATGGTCTTGTTAGCATAGCCGGCCTCGCGTTTTTTAATAAAGTAGGCGTTTTCCATGCAGCGGGTGGCATCCTGAAAAATCTTTAACCCGTGCTTCACGGCAAATTCCTTCACTTCGCGCATATTCTGCATGCTGACCGGCTGTCCACCGGCGAGGTTGACAGTGGTGGCCAAACAGATGTAGGGGATCTTCGCCGCGCCAACTTCATCCACCAGCTTTTCAAGCTTCTTGAGGTCAATATTGCCCTTGAAGGGATGGATGTACTCGGAGTCATGGGCCTCGTCAATAACGACATCGACAAACTTACCGCCATTGGCCTCTTGGTGGTAGCGCGTGGTGGTGAAGTACATATTCCCCGGCACATAGTCGCCGGGCCTAATCATTATGCGCGACAGAATGTTTTCGGCACCGCGCCCCTGATGGGTGGGCACGACATACTTAAAGCCATAGACTTCCTGTACGGCGCGCTCTAGCTGGTAGAAGTTCTTGCTGCCGGCATAGGCCTCGTCACCCATCATCATGGCTCCCCATTGGGCGTCGCTCATGGCGGTGGTGCCGCTGTCCGTGAGCAAGTCAATATAGACCTGTTCAGATTGTATAAGGAAGGTGTTGTACCCGGCACGAACAATTTCCTCTTCGCGCTCGGCTTGGCTGGTCATCTTAACCGGCTCTACTACTTTGATTCTAAAGGGCTCCGGTGGGTATGTTCTCAATGGTAGGCCTCCTCTTACTGTCGGGCGTTCTGTGCATATTTTAACACAAACTCGCTAATTAGCGCACAGTACAACTTGCATGCGGTATAATCTTCTTGTGTCGACTTCTAAAACGTGGAAGGGGGAAAAAGAGTGTTAGAAAAGCTAACCCGCGACCAACTGCAATCTCACTGCTGTCTGGATAAGCTCACTTTTACCACCACCAAGGAGGTTCCGCCTCTGGAGGGGCTCATGGGACAGGACCGCGCCGTGCAATCTCTGGCCTTTGGCCTGCGCATCAAGGACGAGGGCTACAATATCTACATTATGGGCCTCACCGGCACCGGGCGCAACAGCTACACCATGTCCATCGTCACAGAGGCGGCCGAAAAACAATCGACCCCAGATGACTGGTGCTATGTATACGACTTTAACCACCCCGACCAACCCTTGGCCCTTTCATTTCGAGCCGGGCAGGGCAGTGTTTTTCGCGAAAACCTTGAAGCTTTGGTCGAACAGCTAAAGCGCGAACTACCCAGTGCCTTTGCCAGCGATGAATTTAAGACCCTGCGCAATGAGGCCTACCAGGCTTTTCAGCAACAGAGCATCGCCCTCATGACCCAAGTTGAACAAGTGGCGCAAAAGAACGAGTTACTGTTCAAGCCCACCGGCAAGGGCTATGTGACCATACCAATAATTAATGGGCAGCCAGCCACCGAGGCGATAGTACAAAGCCTTGACGCCGCCGCCATGCGCGAAATTGCAGAAAAGGTCAACCGGTTCAATACCGAGGCCGAGGACATTTTTGATGAGGTGCGTGCGCGCGAGGAAGAGGCGCGAGCAAAAATGGTCAGTCTAGAGACCAGCACCGCCCTCGCGGTGCTCGGGCCACTCATTAAGGTCCTGCAAAGTAGCCTCAGCGATAACAAAGGGGCCCTGGAATATCTCGAGGCCTTGCAGGGGGATATCCTAAAGCACCTCAAGAACTTTTGGCCCGAAGAAGAGGGTGCCGCTCCCAAAGAGGCGTGGGACATCCGCTACAAGGTCAATCTCTTTGTCGACAACAAAGACACCAAGGGAGCCCCGGTCATTCGCGAGCCTAACGCCGCCTACTACAACCTCATGGGCATGATCGAAATGCAGCACAACATGGGGGTGCTGACCACCGACTTCACCAAGATTAAGGCCGGGGCGGTGCATAAAGCCAATGGCGGATTCCTCGTCTTGGAAGCGGAGGATCTCTTCAGCAATGCCATGTCTTGGAAGGCGCTGAAACGCGCTCTCAAGCACCGCATCAGCCGCATTGAGAATATCCCCTCCACCAGTTCCGTTATCACCGGGTTGAAGCCTGCCGGCATACCCCTGCAGGTCAAGGTGCTCATCATTGGCAGCTATGAAATCTACCGTATGCTCTTTCAGTACGAAGAAGATTTTAAGAAATTATTCAAGGTCAAGGTGGACTTTGAAACCGAGATGGCCCGCAAAGACGAATACATCTACAAGATGGCCGCGTTTATCTCTAAGCACTGCCGCGACAGGGATCTGCGCCATTTCTCGCGCGAAGCGGTGCGAGCCGTAATCGACTATAGCTCACGCCTCGCCGATAACCAGCAGAAACTGAGCACACGCTTTAACGATATCGTGGAGCTCTTGTCGGAGGCCAATGTCTGGGCGGATATTGACGGGGCAGAAATAATCGCGGAGGAACATATCATTAAGGCCTTAGAACAAAAGCGTTACCGCTCCGACAAGTACGAGCAGAAGATCCACGAGCTCATCGAGGAAGGCACCTATCTCATTTCCACCGACGGGCTTGAAGTCGGGCAGATCAATGGGCTGGCGGTCTACAGCATGGGTGACTACTCTTTTGGGCGCCCTTCGCGCATCACCGTCAACACCTTTGCCGGCAAGAGCGGCGTGGTAAACATCGAGAAAGAGGCCCAGATGAGTGGACGCTTGCACAACAAGGGCGTGCACATTTTGAGCGGCTACCTCGGACAGCTCTTTGCCCAAAAATTCCCCCTCACGCTCACGGCCACCCTCTGTTTCGAGCAAAGCTACGACGGCATCGATGGCGACAGCGCTTCGAGCACCGAGCTCTACGCCTTGCTCTCCAGCCTCGCCGACATACCCCTCAACCAAGGTATAGCAGTGACGGGCTCAGTCAATCAAAAAGGCGAGATCCAACCCATCGGTGGCGTCAACGAGAAGATCGAAGGCTTCTTCCGAGTGGCGCAGCGCAAGGGCTTGACCGGCAAACAGGGTGTACTCATCCCCCACACCAATGTCAAAAACCTCATGCTCGACAATGAGGTGGGGGATGCGGTGGAGTCGGGGCAGTTTAATGTCTGGTCGGTAGCGACCATCGAGGAGG
>QLUC01000123.1 GCA_018725275.1 Bacillota bacterium
CGCACACTTGATGCTTTGCCTTTGCTTAAGCTATGCGAAGATTATCTAACCGGCTTTGAAGTAGTAAGCGGTAGCCTCGATGACGCCTTTATCGCCATAACGGGGGGAGAGCTAAAAGCATGAGTGTGATGAGCTTTACGGAGCGCAATCTTAAGGTCTTTTTCCGGGACCGTTTGTCCGTGTTCTTCTCGCTGCTTTCCGTCTTCATAACCATTGGCTTGTATGTGTTGTTCCTAGGAAACATGATGCAGAACACTGTCGGTCAGGCGCCGGGGGCGCGCTTTATAGCGGACACTTGGATTATGGCCGGGCTCTTAGCCATGGTCTCGGTGACGGCGACTATGGGCGCATTAGGCACAATGGTAGAGGACCGCAGTAGAAAGTTACTGCGTGACTTTCGCGCTTCACCGCTCAAGCGATCGACACTTGTCGGCGGTTATGTGCTTAGTGCGCTGGTTGTTGGCCTGGTGCTCTCGCTGATTACCTTTGTGCTGGGGCAGCTGTATATAGTCGCCTACGGGGGACAGTTTTTAAGTTTGACGAGCTCATTTAGGGTCTTGGCCCTTATGGTGCTCACTGTCACCTCCAGCACCGCCATGATGATCTTTATGATTTCTTTTTTCTCTTCCACTAACACTTACGGCGCGGCTGCCTCTGTCCTTGGTGCATTAATTGGCTTCCTGACGGGTATCTATGTGCCCATTGGGGTATTGCCTACAGGTGTGCAGTATGCAGTCAAGCTGTTTCCTACCTCGCACGGCGCGGCTTTGTTTCGGCAAGTGATGATGGAGGACGCGGTAGCACAAGCATTCGTGGATGCACCTGCAAGCGTGGTCGAGGAGTTCAAACGTGGTATGGGTGTGGTGTTTGCGTACGGGGACTTTACAGCAGGCACTGCTACGCATCTCGCTTTTCTCCTAGGATCAACGATAGTCTTCTTCGCGCTGGCTACGTGGAACCTGACCCGCAAGGCAAGATGAAATAAATACACCAGGGGAGATTACATCCACAGAGATTGCCTCCCTAGAGCAGTCACTTACGCAGGGCCTGCAATGCCACCTCCGCCATGACGGCGGTACCACGGCTAAGCGCCTGCTCATCAAAATCGAACCGGGAGTTGTGCACCGGGAATTCTGACGCCCCGGGACCCTTGCAGCCCAGCCAAAACATCGCTCCTACGGCATGGTCAAGGTAGTAGGCAAAATCTTCGCCGCCCATGGAAGGTCGCTCTAAAGTGACCACGTTACCCTCACCTAGGGCTAAGTCGGTAGCTTCGACCACCATTCTCGCCCCTTCGGGATGATTGTGCAAGGTCGGGTAACCAAACTCATAATCCACGCTCGCACTCGCCCCAAAACCTGCCGCAATGCCCTCTACTAGTTGCGAGATTTTGTGGGGGAGGGACTGCCGCACGACTTCATTTTGCGTCCGTACGGTGCCATCTAAGTAGGCGGTCGGAGCGATGACGTTGTGGCGCTGCCCGGCGATAAACCGCCCGATAGTCACGACAACCGGTTCGAGCGGGTCCATCTGCCGACTGACAATCGCCTGCAGCGCAGTCACTATGTGACTGGCTACAACCACAGCGTCTACAGTCTGATGTGGCGCCGCACCATGCCCGCCGCGCCCCGTGACATGGACCTGGATGCGGTCGGAAGCCGACATGAGTGGACCGGCCTTAACTCCCACCTTGCCAAAGGGCACCTCCGGCCATAAGTGCAGCGCGAAAATATAGTCTACCTTAGGGTTGTCGAGCGCCCCGGCCTCAATCAAGGGGATAGCGCCGCCGCGAGGGGAACATTCCTCAGCGGATTGAAACAAAAATTTAACGGTACCGGCTATTTCGCTCTGTTTGGCGGCCAGTACCTTAGCCGCTCCGAGCAGCATCGCCGTGTGGCCATCATGTCCGCAAGCATGCATGCACCCGGGATTTCTTGAGGCGAACGAGAGGCCGGTTTCTTCGGTTACGGGCAGGGCGTCCATGTCGGCGCGCAGTGCCACAGAGCGACCCGCGCTAGCCCCGTGTAGAACTCCGACTACGCTAGTACCCCCTACCCCGGCGTGAACCTCTAGACCCCATTCACCGAGCTTGCCCGCCACAAACTCGGCCGTCTGAAATTCGGCGTAACCAAGCTCCGGATGAGCGTGAATGTGCCTGCGCCAGGCTATTATTTCCTCTTCGATGGCGAAAACATCCGCTAAAATATTCATTCCCATGCCCTCCCCGCGCGTATTTCCCAGATATCTCGATTATAGATGAGCCCCATCTTCATAGTAGCGGCGCCGCTCAAGCAGCCGAAACGACACGTCCACAGAAGGACAGCCGGCGCTCCTTAGGTGCCCGGTGATGATCTCCACCATACGGTCAAATACTTCTATTCCCCGGTCGAAGCAATGCACCTCGACATAGGGATGACCAGAGGCGGACTGTCCGTCCCACACATAGGTCGACGCTACACACTCTAGAACAAAGTGTTCCCTAGCGCACCCAATGAGCATCGCCAGTTCATCTGTCAAGGACTTGGCGATGCTCTTGACTTGTCCCTCTGAAATGGCATGAAAATTTAAACGTGGCACAAACATTCCTCCAAATTTTTTAGAATACCACCCGCGCGACCAGACCGCCGACAAGGAAAGCTATCGCAAAAGCGCTGAGCCATAGCACTAGGGCTTCTTTAAAGCTGCGCTCCTTAAACATGACGATGACCGAGGCAATGCAGGGGACAAAGAGCGTGATTGTCACCATAGAGACTACCGTCTGCGCCGCAGTGAGGTCCATTTCTGCCAGACCTGCTGCGCCAAAGTCTCGCCTTACTATGCCCATTATAAACGCGGTCGCCGCTTCCCGCGGCAGGCCCAGCCACCCCACCGTGAGGGGAGCGAAGAAATGCTGCAGGGCCACCAATGCTCCGCTCAGCTTGAGGGCGGTGATTGCCAGCGCGCCGAGGGCAAAGAGTGGGGCAGCTTCAACTAGAAACATATAGCTCTTGTTCATAGTCTTTTTCAATACATTGCCAAGGCGCGGCAAACGCAAGGGCGGAATGTCGATGAGCAGGTCCGAGGATTTCCCAGGCAATAATCTATGGAGCAGCGTGCCAATTGCTAGGAAGGTCGCCACTATGGTCCCAATGTAAATAGCTACATAGGGCCAACCGAGTGGGCCTATCAGCCCCACCACGACCCCGAGCTGTGCCGAGCAGGGAATAGTAATGGCCAGCAAGGTGATGGCAATCAGGCGCTCCCTGGATGTGCCGAGCAGTCTAGTGGTAATTTTAGCCATGGTCACACAGCCAAACCCCAGGATCATCGGGATAACCGCACGGCCATTCAGCCCTATGCTGGTCAGGGAGCTATCCAGTAAAACAGCTATGCGCGGCAAGTAGCCGGAGTCCTCAAGGATGGCGAGCAATAGATAGAACCCGATGACCAAGGGGAGCAAGAGACCCAGCACATAGGTCGCGGTCATGGTCAGTAAACCAAATTCCCCGACTAGCACAGTCCACATCAGGGTGCCCTCGCGGAAAACGCCCTCCACTAGCCTGCGCACAAAAGGCTCATAGACGCCGAGCATGATGCTTTCTTCGGTTACGCCCACTATCGAGCCGGCGATGAAGACGCCTAGGATATGGTACATGGCAGACAGGGTTCCCAGGAGCAGCGGTAAGCCGGTGAGCGGCTTGAGCATGAGTTTCCCGAGGAAGGCGGCAAAACCGGCCTGGCTGTAGTTCTCCCTCACCACCTGCCCCACTATCGCATTGACCCTCTCCCTCCTCGCTAGGTAAGACTTTTCGCGGCTTCCCGGAGGTTTTAGTCCATGACGCTTGGCAATATCCTTGTCGTCTTCTAAGTAGAGCATCACCTCGGCTGGGCTGCCTAGCTTAGCGAGCAAATCCCCCTGAGCGCCCCGCAAGTAATCGCCAATGATACCCGTCTTGGGCTGCTCTAGAGCCGCATGGAGTTCGGCAAAGCCCTTATTTAAAACGGCAATTGTACCCACTACGGGCACTCCCAATAGATTGGATAACAGGTGCAAGTTTACCTTTAAACCCTGTGACGCCGCTTCATCAAGCATATTGACAGCCACAACCACGGGTAACCCCATGTCAATACACTGGAGCGTGAGAAAAATGTCCCGCTCTAAATAGACTGCATTGACCACGTTCAGGATGACATCTGCCGTCAGCACCACATCGCGCGTAACCCTCTCTTCATCATTAAAGGCAGAAATGCCGTATACCCCAGGGGTATCAACATAGACACGATTGCCCACGCGCGCCTCGGCAATCTCTACGGTGGTGCCCGGATAGTTAGAAACATCCACGTACATGCCGGTTAGGGAGTTAAAAATAACCGATTTTCCGGAATTAGGGTTGCCAACGAGGACTACCCGCGTTGTAGCGGCCGCTGCCGGAGTCTGACGTTTAGCCATGTTTTTTGACCTTCGCCTTTTCTACGAGTATTTGCTCGGTGAGGTTTCTCCCGAGGGCGTAGCGCATTAAACCGCGGCTCAGGACGATGGGC
>QLUC01000124.1 GCA_018725275.1 Bacillota bacterium
GGCAAATGGTGCGCGGAGACCTCCGGCAGCTTGCCACGCAGGGCAAGCTTGCGCTCACCGTTCAGGGCGATTTGCGGAGGGCACACTAACTGTCGAGCATTTGCCCGAAGTGCGGAGGTGGATTGGCGATTCTGGCGCACTACAGAGCTTGGGTGTCTTGATGCGACAACAAAGGGAATTTGCTTTGGCGGCACTTCGGTGCTGGCCGCAGAATGAGTATCGGGATGCGCTCGTCAATTGCGTGGAAGACCTAGGTCTTAGATGTTGAAAAATACTTTGACAGAGTCAGGCCGTTCATTTATTATCGTATTGGATGGAAGTATTGAAGCTGGTTCCCGCTTTGATGCTAGCAGTATCATCAATTTCAAGACGTATAAAACATAAGGAGGGGTAAAATTGCTAAAAGGAAACACCAAGTTACTCGTAGCTGCAGTCGTCGCCTTAGTCGTCATCATTGCCTTGGTAGTTGTTCCGCCCATGCTAGAACCAGAACCCGCACCCAAGGCTTTCACGGTCGGAGTTGTATTGTCAGTAGGTGGCAGAGGGGATAATTCTTTTAATGACGCCGCCATCGTCGGTCTAGAGAGAGCCAAGGCCGAGCTTGGCATCGTCTACACCTACCAAGAGCCCAAAGAAGTGCCGCAAATGGAAGAATTCCATCGCCTCTATGCTCAACAGAAAGTTGACCTCATCATAGGGGTTGGTTTCCTCCAAGCTGACGCCATCAGAAAAGTGGCCGCCGAATTCCCCAACCAGAAGTTCGCCGTGGTCGACACGGTCATTGACCTTCCTAACGTGAAGTCTCTTGTGTTTAGAGAGCACGAAGGGTCCTTCTTGGCTGGGGCCTTAGCCGCCATGCTCACCACAACAAACAATGTTGGTTTTGTCGGCGGCATGCAGATTCCGCTCATCGGCAGGTTCGAAAAAGGCTTTGCCCATGGCGTCGAACATGTCAACACCCTCCGCGGGAAGAGTGTAGTGGTACAATCTGCCTACATCGGCACAACCGGTGCAGCTTTTAGAGATCCGGTGCGCGGCAAAGAGCTCGCTCTAGCGCAGATCGCTCAAGGCGCAGACATTGTCTACCATGCCTCCGGCGGCAGTGGACAGGGCGTTTTTGAAGCGGCCGCCGAAAAGGGTGTTAAGGCGATCGGCGTGGACTCCAATCAAAACTGGATTAAGCCTGGTTCTATAGTGGCCAGTATGCTGAAGCGCGTCGATGTCGCTGTATTTGGAGCCGTCAAGGCGACCAAGGAAGGCGCTTTCGTTGCCGGAGCAAATTCCTTTGGGGTTAAAGAGGGCGGCGTTGGCCTAACCGACTTGGCAGCCGTGACCGATGTCGAAAGGGCTGCTCTCAAGAATGATGCTGCCCAAATTGCTTTAATCCAAAAGATGAAGGATGCTATCCCTGCCGACGTGCGCCAGCTGATCACCGACTTGGCAGCGCAAATCGCCGACGGCAGAATCGTCGTTCGCTCTGAATAGTTGATGCGGTAGTCTGGTCAGCAAACGCTAGGAAACGGGAGAGGAAACCATGCAACCCATTTTAGAAATGCGACAGATCACGAAGAGATTCCCCGGGGTACTTGCCAGCGACAATGTAAATATTAGCTTGTTCCCGGGGGAGATTCTCGCCATCATTGGGGAAAATGGCGCTGGAAAATCTACTTTGATGAACATCTTGTTTGGTTTGTACCAGCCCGACGAGGGGCAGATTCTCATCAAGGGTGAGCCAGTGAAAATGCTGAACCCTAACCAAGCGATTCTCAAAGGAATAGGAATGGTTCACCAGCATTTTATGCTGGTGAACCCTTTTACCGTTGCTGAAAACATCGTCCTTGGTGCTGAGCCTCGTCGGGGGCCCCTGCTAGACATTGCCCAAGCGCGGCGTAATGTAGCAGAGGTTTCCGAGCGCTATGGTCTGCGTGTTAAGCCGGATGCGAAAATAGAGGATTTACCCGTAGGCGTGCAGCAAAGGGTGGAGATTCTCAAGATTCTGTATCGCGGCGCTGAGATTATTGTTCTCGATGAACCGACCGCTGTTCTCAACCCCCAAGAAATAAGGGAGCTATACACCATCATGCAGAACCTCACCGCCCAAGGGAAGAGCATTATTTTCATCACCCACAAGCTCAATGAGGTCATGGCGATTAGCCAGCGCATCACCGTTATGCGCCGGGGCAAAGTAATGGGTACGTTAGTGACCAAGGACACAACCCCTCCGGAGCTGGCGAACCTCATGGTAGGGCGACAAGTGTTGTTGCAGGTAAGTAAGCCACATGCCAAGCTAGGTAGAACCATCCTCGAAGTTAAGGATTTAGTGGCCCGTGATCTCAGCGGAGAAAAGGTGCTTGATAGTATCAGCCTGGACATCAAGGCAGGTGAGATCCTCGGTATCGCCGGAGTAGAGGGCAATGGACAGACTGAGTTAGTCGAAGTCTTGACTGGACTGTGGCGTGCTGCGAGTGGCAGCGTGCGCCTAAATGGTGTGGACATCACCAATTTTACGGCGCGACAGATAAAAGAGAGCAAGGTGGGGCATATCCCTGAGGACCGCCAAAAACGGGGTCTCGAACTAGACTTTACCGTCAAGGAAAACCTCATATTCGGGTTTCATTACCGACCGCCCTTTGCCCGGAGCGGCTTCCTAGATGCAGAGCAAATAACTAGCCATGCGAATAGACTTATCGAGGAATTTGACATTAGAACCCCTAGCTCAGAGACAAACACCCGCTCGCTCTCTGGTGGCAATCAACAAAAGGTCATTATTGCCCGGGAAATGCACCAAGAGCCCGACCTTTTGATTGCTTCGCAGCCTTCGCGCGGGGTCGATATAGGTGCCATAGAATTTATCCACCGCCGCTTGGTGGAGCATCGCAATGCCGGCAAGGCCGTCTTGCTGGTATCACCCGAGCTATCGGAGATTCTTTCACTAAGTGATCGGGTAGCTGTCATTTACGAGGGAAGAATCATGGGCATCGTGATGAGCAACGCAGTGACCGAAGAACAAATCGGTCTGATGATGGCCGGAATTGTGCCGGAAAATATGCAACCAGCGGGAGAGGGGAGGCCGGACCATGGCAGACAGTAAGGACAGAAAAGAATCTGGCCTGCAGGAGCTCCTTGTTCCCTTGGCGGCCATTGCTTTAGGCCTGTTGGTGGGGGCAGTTATCATTCTTTTTATCGGTGAGAACCCAGTGCGGGCCTATGCCGCCCTATTCCACGGGGCTTTTGGCAGTTTCAACAGCTTACTGGGCACGCTTACGCGCGCGACGCCCATCATTATCACCGGTTTGGCAGTGGCCTTGCCGTTTCGGGCAGGACTATTTAACATCGGGGTCGAAGGGCAGATGATGATGGGAGCGCTTGCCGCGGCCGTCGTCGGCGCAGAGTTGCGTGGGTTGCCCTTGGCGGTACATCTGCCGTTGACACTGCTAGCAGCTGTTACCGCCGGAGGATTGTGGGCCTTTATCCCCGCCTGGCTCAAGGCACGGCGTGGCATTCACGAAGTCATTAACACCATCATGCTTAATTTCGTCGCCAACGCCGTGCTCGCCTACTTGGTGGTCGAAGTGTTGCGCGCCCCGGGAGAGATGATACCTAAAACCCCTGCTGTTTTAGGCACCGCGGTTTTGGCGCGTTTCAGTGATTTTCTCCCAGGCATTACGGCCCGTCTGAATTTTGGGTTTATCTTAGCTTTACTCGCCGCAGTGGGCTTGTACTACCTCCTTTGGAAGACCACCACCGGCTACGAAATTAGAGCGGTCGGACTTAACGCCAAAGCAGCTGAGTACGCAGGTATAAATGTTGCTAAACGCATCATCTTGGCCATGGTTCTCTCCGGCATGCTAGCGGGCTTGGCAGGCGCGGAGCGAATTCTCGGTTTTGATCGCATGCTCGCCCTCGGGTTTTCCCCGGGTTTCGGTTTTGAGGGCATTGCGGTGGCTCTGCTCGGGCGAAATCATCCGGTGGGCATAATTTTGGCAGCGCTGTTGTTTGGCGCCCTCTCGAGCGGTGGAGTCTGGCTTAGTTTCGCTACCGATGTACCCTCGGACATCATCGTGGTTTTACAAGCAGTAATTATTTTCTTCGTGTCGGCGGACCAGATTGTGCGCGCCATAATCTCCTACGGGAAGAAAGGAGCAGCCTAGAGATGTGGAATGTTTTTGACATAACGCTATTGATGGCGACGCTCAGGGCGGCGACACCTCTCGTCATCGCCGCGGTAGGGGGCATTTTCGCCGAGCGTTCGGGGGTAGTTAACATTGCTCTCGAGGGCAAGATGCTTGTTGGCGCCTTCGCCGCCGTTGTGGTGGCTTACTATACCGGTAGTCCGTGGCTCGGCGTTTTGGCTGCGGTCGTCTTTGGCGGCCTCTTGGCCTATATCTTCGCGGTGGTGAGCATCAAGTACCGCGCGAACCAAGTGGTCAGCGGGGTTGCCATAAACATGTTGGCGGCTGGGCTTACGGGTTTCTTTATGCATGTTTTTTTT
>QLUC01000125.1 GCA_018725275.1 Bacillota bacterium
GGGGGTACTTTCTCGGCGTCAATACACTGCCTTGCGCCGTAAAAACACCCCTCTCACTACGCCGCTCTTGCAAGTGGCAGATGAGGAGTATCTTTGCTTACGCGAGACCGACGACGTGAGGCCCTTCTTGGAAAGGGACGTCATTGCGGCGGTTGTTGTACATGCCGACGACCAAGTTCAGGGACTAATCACTAAGCAAGACTTGTTCCGCACCTACTACAACAGGCTAGAGATAGCGAACACTAATTTGCACGCTGTCTTACAGGCGGTCAACGCCGCTCTGGTGACCATCGACAAGAAAGGCACCATTACCTATGTCAATGCCACCGCCAAGCACCTCCTAGATGGACAGCGCACTACCCTGGTGGGGGCGAACATCGAGGATTTTTTGCCGCACGCCCGACTGCGCGAGGTTGCGCTGGCTTTTAACGTGAGCACGACTTTTACCGTGCAAATAAACGAACGGCACCTTACGGTCGATGCCGTGCCCATCCAAGGACAGACCAGCCCCATCGGAGCGGTGCTTGTTTTGCGCGACCACTCTGAGGAGGAACTCTTAAAGTCACAGCTCCACGAGGAGAAAAACCACAGCGAGATATTACAGAGCATCTTAGACATCGCCTATGACGGTATTGTGGTGGTCGATGCGCAGGGCATCATTACAATGATGAGCAAATCATACCTCACGTTTTTAAACAAAACCCACGAGCAAGCCATTGGCAAGCATGTCACCGAAGTAATTGAAAACACGCGCATGCACATCGTCGTTGAAACGGGCATACCGGAAATCGCGGACATCCAGCGTATCAAGGGTAGCCACATGGTGGCCACCCGCATACCCATATTTAGCCGGGGCAAGGTCATTGGCGCCATCGGGAAGGTGCTCTTTCGCAATATAGATGACCTCGAGTCCCTCTACCGCAAAATAGGCAAGATGGAGGAGCAACTGCAAGTCTACAAGGGGCAGTTACAGAGAAATAATCGCGCCCGCTACTCTTTTGCGGACATCATCGGCCGCAGTGAGGCTCTGGCCGTAGCCAAGCGCCATGCCGCCAAGGCGGCCGCCTCTGATATCACCGTCTTGCTCCTTGGCGAGAGCGGCGTGGGCAAAGAAGTATTTGCCCAAGCTATTCACAGCCACAGCAAGCGGGCTAACCATCCCTTTGTTAAAGTCAACTGCGCGGCCATCCCGAGCGAGTTTATGGAGACCGAGCTCTTCGGCTACGAGGAAGGGACCTTCCCCGGCGCCAAGGCTGGCGGCAAGATTGGCAAATTTGAGGCTGCCGACGGCGGCACTATTTTCTTAGATGAAATTGCGGATATGCCACTCAGCATGCAGGCAAAAATCTTGCGGGCTCTGCAGGAGCAAGAAATAGAAAAAATAGGCTCCGTGGGCCCCCAGCGCATCGATGTACGCATCATAGCCTCGTCCAACCAAGATTTAGAAAGCAAGGTGCGCGCCGGCACACTCAGGCAGGACCTTTATTACCGCATTAATGCCTGGACGCTGGTTATCCCCCCGCTCCGCCAGCGCAAGGAAGACATCGAAGACCTGGTCGAACATATTCTGGATAAATACAGCCACAAATACGGCAAGTATGTCGAAAAGGTCAATGAGCGCGCCATGGCCTTGCTCTACAAGTACCCCTGGCCCGGCAATGTGCGTGAGCTGGAGAATGAGATGGCTCGCGCCGTAGGCCTGCTTGACAATGTCTATGTGGTACATCCCGAGCACCTTTCGGAGAAAGTTACCGGCGACACCTTCCCGGCAAATGTCCGGCCCTTAGAAGAGGTTCTATTGCGCGCTGAAAAAGAGGCCATCGTTGACAGCCTGAAGATTTGCGCCCAAAACAAGAGCTGCGCGGCGAACCTCCTCGGCATCAGTAGATCGTCGATCTACGAGAAAATTATCAGACACAAATTAGTGTAGTGCATTGTCGTCAGGCGCCACAAAACACACGTTTTACCGACAATAAGCCCCTTTCGTCCACTTTTTCGGACATTTTTTTTGCAGTGTTGGCTAAAACGACGTTCGCGCCGAAAACGAGCCCCGTTATTTTCTCACATTCACGAAGGGACTTTCTTACCATTCCTTCTTGTTTTTTTTTGGCCGTATTCTAGACTGAGATTGAGGAATCATTTTTTAAGATGAAGGAAAGGGAGGAATGCAAATGCAGTCTAAAGTAATGACCGCGCTGGCAGCGGTGACCAAGATTAAGGACGGCGCCACCATTGCCTGCTGCGGCTTTGTGGGCAACTGTCACCCGGAGGAATTGACCAGCGCCATAGAGCAGCGGTTTATGGCCGAGGCGCACCCGCAAAACATCACCTTGGTCTATGCCGCCGGACAAGGCGATGGCAAGACTAAGGGCATGAACCACCTCGCCCATGAGGGTCTGGTGGCTAAAGTCATCGGCGGCCACTGGGGTCTCGCGCCAAAGCTGGGCAAGATGGCGGTCGAAAACAAAATTAAGGCTTACAATCTGCCACAGGGCGTCATCTGCCACCTCTTCCGCGATATCGCGGCAGGTAAACCGGGCACCATCACCCATGTGGGGCTAAAGACCTTTGTCGACCCAAGGCGTCAAGGCGGCAAGCTAAATAGCTATACCACCGAAGATGTCGTGGAGCTGATTGAGCTTCATGGAAAAGAGTATTTATTCTACAAGTCCTTCCCGATTGACGTCGCCCTCATCCGCGGCACCTACGCCGACGAGGACGGCAATACAACCATGCATAAAGAGGCTGTCACCCTAGAGGCACTCTCCATCGCCCAAGCGGTGCGGAACTCCGGCGGGCTAGTCATCGTGCAGGTGGAAAGAGTTGTAGCTAAGGGCACTCTCGACCCCCGCCTCGTTAAAATCCCCGGAATCTTAGTGGATGCCGTCGTCGTCTCCAAGCCCGAAAACCATATGCAGACCTTCGCCGAACAATACAACCCCAGCTACTGCGGCGATATTAAGGTGCCCATGCAGTCGCTCAAGACCCTGCCGCTAGACGAGCGCAAAGTCATCGCTCGGCGTGCCGCCATGGAACTGGTGCCCCAAGCCATCACCAACCTCGGTATCGGCATGCCCGAGGGAGTAGCACTTGTTGCCAACGAAGAAGGGGTGGGCGGTCACTTGCGCCTGACCATCGAGAGCGGCCCTATCGGCGGAGTGCCGGCCGGCGGCCTTAGCTTTGGCTGTGCCACCAACCCCGATGCCATCATCGACCAAGCCTACCAATTTGACTTTTACGATGGAGGCGGCTTAGACGTGGCCTTCCTAGGCCTGGCCCAATGCGACCGCATCGGCAATGTCAATGTCAGCAAGTTCGGCGTAAGAGTGGCCGGATCCGGTGGTTTCATCAATATTACCCAAAATTCCAAGAAGGTCATCTTCTGTGGCACCTTTACTGCGGGCGATCTGCAGGTTAAAATTGCCGACGAAAAGCTCTACATCACCCAAGAAGGCCCCCACAAGAAATTCGTGCAAGATGTGGAGCATGTCACTTTTAGCGGCGAATATGCGCGCGAGAATAATCGCAATGTCGTCTACGTCACCGAGCGGGCCGTATTCCGCCTCGGACACGAAGGTTTGGTGCTTGAAGAAATCGCCCCCGGGGTCGACTTACAAAAGGATATCCTTGACCTCATGGACTTCGCTCCCGTCATCAGCCCGAACCTCAAGGTGATGGACAGCCGCCTCTTTAGAGAAGAACCCATGGGACTGAAACTCGACTAAAGGGATGTATTCCGCTGCACCGTCGCGGAGTAACGGTGCAGCGGATGCAATAAAAAAAGGGAGGTAAAGCAAAGTATGTTAGGAATGTTACTCGGACTGGCAGTACTCATGACTCTCGCCTACAAGGGGTTTTCCATCATCTGGATTGCCCCGCTATCGGCCCTCATCGTCGCGCTGACCGGCGGCCTGGCCCTGCTACCCGCTTACACCGACACCTACATGGCCGGCTTCGTCGCCTTCACCCGCTCTTGGTTTCCCGCCTTTATGCTCGGAGCAATTTTTGGTAAAATGATGGAAGAAACAGGCATGGCGCAAGCCGTTGCCAACTGGTTCGCCAAGACCGTCGGCGCTAAGCAGGCGCTCCTCGCGGTCATCCTCGGTTGTGCCATCCTTACCTACGGCGGCGTGAGCCTGTTCGTGGTGGTCTTTGCCATGTACCCACTCGCCATTGCCCTCTTTAGAGAAGCCAACATCTCCCGCAAACTCATTCCCGGCGCCATTGCCCTTGGGTCTTTCACCTTTACCATGACGGCCCTGCCGGGCACACCGCAGATTCAGAACCTCATCCCAATGGAGCACTTTGGCACCACGGCTGCCGCGGCACCGGTACTCGGCATCGTGGCCGCCCTTATTCTCGCTGTGGGAGGCGTATTCTACCTAAAGTGGAGAGAAGCTAAGTACACCG
>QLUC01000126.1 GCA_018725275.1 Bacillota bacterium
ATTTCTGGACGATGGTGTCGAACTGTACGCTATGGACAAGAAATACTACGAGGAGATACATGGCCTAGATAGAACCGTTGCCCTATATCAATCCATGGCTTGCACCTGGTTTGCCAAGGAATACTCCAGAAAGGTAGCTAATGATGGCGGATGAACCTGAACTGCCGTTCTACTTATGGTCTGATATGGCCGCGTTGCTTGATGACGACCACAGGAAGCTGTACGCTATTGCCAAGAAATATTACATGGAAACAGATAATACAAAACTAGCAACGACTAGTTATCAACCCATGGTTTGCACCTGGTTTGCCAAGGCATACGCCAAAAAGGTAGAAGCCAATGGTATATAAACCCGAACTGCCACATTTTCTATGGTCTAATGTTGATAGCTTTCTCGGATATAACTGTAACGAGAAACTGAACGATATTGCCAGAAAGAATTGCTTCTACGGGCATGTAGTCGCCTCCGAGCGCGCTGCTGCTGCATGGTTCGCCAAGGAATACTCCAGAAAGGTAGCTAACGATGTTAGATAAACCTGAACTGCCGTTCTATTTGTGGAGAGACATATTCGTGTTGGTTGATGCAGACTATACGCAGGAACTGAAGGATATCGCCAGAATAAGTTACTCTTACGAACGTCTAGGTAGAGGGAATGTAGTCGCCTATCATCACGCCTCTGCCGCATGGTACTGAAGGATATCGCCAGAATAAGTTACTCTCACGAACGTCTAGGTAGAGGGAATGTAGTCGCCTATCATCACGCCTCTGCCGCATGGTTCGCCAAGGAATACGCCAGAAAGGCAGAAGCCGATGGCGGATGAACCCGAACTTCCGCATCTTGGTGAGAACTTTATCCACTTTGTCGGCATTTATGACCTTTGTGGTAGCCTTGATAGGCTTTGGCGGTCTCCCGACCCCGTTCCGGTTGCTTTGACTCTATACTATAGCGAAGCCGCTGCGCAGTTTGCAAAAAAATATGCCCAAAACACCAGAACGTAAAGTCAAGGACAGGGTGGTTGCGCTGCTGAAAAAGCACGCAGTCTGGTACTGCACGCCCGCCACGTTCGGCATGGGCTCCAGCGGCGTGCCGGATTTCATCTGTTGCGCCAACAGTCTTTTCCTTGCTATCGAGACGAAGGCGGGCGGCGGCAAACTAACCACGTTACAATCCGTTCAGATAGAGCGCATACGGCTGGCCGGGGGCATCGCTCTCGTTGTTAACGAGACGAACCTGGACGCTCTGGAAAGCCTGCTGCTTCGCCTAACGAAAGGTTCCACGTAGATGGACATACTCACGCTGGATTTTGAAACTTTCTACAGCCGCGATTATTCCCTGTCCAAGATAACGACAGAAGAATATATCCGCGACCCGCGCTTTGAAGTCATCGGCGTTTCCGTGCAGGTTAATGGTGGGGAACCCGAGTGGTTCTCAGGCCCGCACGACGACGTGGCGGCTTATCTTGCCACATATCCGTGGCATAGTAGTCTGGCCGTGGCCCATAACGCCATGTTCGATATGTCCATACTCTCGTGGCGGTTCGGTATCCGCCCGAAGAAAATTGCTTGCACCCTGTCGATGGCGCGCGCGCTGCACACTGGCGAGACCGGGATGAGCCTTGGCGCTCTTGCAACTTTTTACGACATCGGCACCAAGGGTAACGAGGTCGTCGCTGCCATGGGCAAGCGGCGCGGGGATTTCACGCGGGATGAACTGGCGCGCTATGGTGCCTATTGTTCTAACGACGTTAGGTTGACCTACAGATTATTTTGCGCTCAGCTACCGCAACTCCCTGCGTCCGAGATGGGATTGATAGACCTTACCACCCGGATGTTCAGCGAGCCTGTCCTCCATATAAACCCCATAGTATTACACACCCACCTCCAGATGGTACGTGCACGCAAGGCTACGCTGCTTTCCGACTGCGGCATAAGCCTCGACGACCTCATGAGCAACGACAGGCTCGCGGCGGGAAGCAGACATTTGCGTTTGCGAAAACCGACGAAGATTTCAAGGCGCTGGCAGAACACCCGGACGAGAAAGTCCAAGCGATTGTCGCCGCGCGCCTCGGGGTAAAGTCCACGCTCGAAGAAACCCGCACAGAACGGTTTATAGGTATGGCTCAGCGAGGCCCAATGCCTGTGCCCCTGCGCTATTATGCGGCCCGTACAGGCCGCTGGGGCGGCTGCCTTACAGCCGAGACCCTGGTAACGGTGTTAGGCCCTGACGGGGTTCTGGACAAGCGCATCGTGGATGTTTTGCCCGGCGATCTGGTTTGGGATGGCGAAGCGTTCGTCGCTCACGAGGGCGTCAGGTTCAGCGGCTATGGGGAAATCATAGAGCACGACGGGATACGCGGCACACCGGAGCATGTTGTGTTCACCGAAGCCGGGGAAACAAGCCTGCTGGAGGCGATGCAGAAGGGTTACGCAATCACACCCGCTGCCCGCCCCGAAGGGCATATGACAAACTACGCAGGCGTAGCGGCTACGGCTCGCAAGCGGGTCGATGATGTCGAGCCTGTCTATGACATTCTCTCTTGCGGCCCGCGCCGCCGGTTTGTCGCTAACGGGAAGCTGGTGCACAATTCCGACAAGATAAATCTGCAAAATCTGCCGCGCACGTCTCCCCTGAAAGCTGGCATAACAGCACCGGAGGGGTTCGTGATTGTTGACGCGGACAGCAGCCAGATAGAGGCGCGCGTCCTTGCGTGGTTGGCCGGTCAGGACGACCTGGTGGATGCTTTCGCCCGGTCCGAGGACGTTTACAAGATAATGGCATCCCGCATCTACGGTAAGAATACAGACGCAATTACCGACAGCGAAAGGTTCGTCGGTAAAACTACAGTACTTGGTTGTATTGCCGAAGGCACTCTGGTATTGAGCGCGCGCGGTTGGATACCTATAGAGCAGCTAACATTGTTAGACCGCCTCTGGGATGGGGTCGAGTGGGTATGTCATCAGGGTTTGATGTACAGCGGCTCCAAAGAAACAGTGCACACCTGCGGCATATCGCTGACACCCGACCACAAGATATTGTGCGGGACGGAGTGGCTGGAAGCACAGGCACTGACGGAAAACGCAGGGTATCGGTCCCTAGCGTTGGCCACCGGAATAGAAGCCTTGTCATCACTGGCTACCTACGAGGCGCCGAAGGCGGGTTTTGTGCGCTTATCTTCCGGTGCGACTGCGGGCGACCGGAGTTTACAGTCGATATTTCAAAGTTCAGATTCGACAGATACACACGCTGCTCAGCCTGTGCGAAGGAGGCGGCACGGCAGACCAGATACCGGAAATATATATCGGCACTTTCAGACTCCGAGCACAGGAACCGCCTCCTCAAGCGACTGTCCAGCGCCGTCTCCCGCTGCCATACCCCCACATGCGCTTCATACGCTAACTACGGGGGGCGAGGCGTTACAGTTTGCGAGCTATGGAGAAACGACAGGGCAGAGTTTTTGCGCCATGCGTGCACCTTGCCTGGATGGGACGACCCCGACCGACATATGGACCGCATCGACAACAACCGGGGGTATGAGCCGGGAAACATCCGGTTCGCAACCAGAACAGAGAACAACAGAAACAGGCGAAGCGTCCCGGCGATGCAGGAAGAAATCGAATACTTACGACATCGCCTTTTGCGGGCCGAGGAATCGCTTCGTGGTGATGGGGGATGAAGGCCCCGTAGTCGTGCATAATTGCGGCTACGCCATGGGGGCATCACGGTTCCAGACACAGCTACAGGCGTTCGGCGTTGCCCTTTCGCTGGCAGAATGTGAGCACATCATCCGCACATATCGTACCAGCTACCATATGGTTCCCCGCTTGTGGAAAGTAGGGGACACAGCACTCAGGGCCATGCTGGCTAACCACGTTACTCCACTCGATCAAAGGGGCATCATAACCATGGCATCGGGCAACCGGCTGCGCCTGCCCAACGGGTTGTATATCACTTATCCGAATCTCAGGTTAAGCTCAAACGACGAGTATATGTATGATGACATGCGGGGCAGAAGCGTCGTGCCAACCAAGATATACGGGGGTAAGGTCGTCGAGAACATCGTGCAGGCTCTGGCCCGCATAATTATCGGGCACCAGATGTTAGCCATACGCAAGAAGGTGCATGTCGTCATGACAGTGCACGACAGCGTGGTCGGCTTGGTGCCGGAAGCAGTGGCACATAAAGCTGCCGATTACGTAAAACTGTGTATGCGTAAGGCTCCCGAGTGGGGCGCAGACATCCCGCTTAGCTGCGAGGTAAAAATCGGACCTACTTACGGCGACACGAAAAAAATAGGTTGACATTGTATA
>QLUC01000127.1 GCA_018725275.1 Bacillota bacterium
CTGGCGCGGTTTAATATATATTCCGCCAGATCCTTGGCTTTTTCGGCGGTGGCTTGACGCAACATTCGCCCCAGCCATTCTTCCTTATCCGCGATACCATCTTGCCCCTCTAGCACGCCGTCGGAGAGCATGACGAGAATATCACCGGAGGTTAGCGCGAGTTTCTGGGTGTCCACTTCAATGTTAGCTAGGATACCTGCAGGCAGAGTGGTCGCTCGGATGACATCTACCTTGTCGCCGCGCCTATGGTACGAAGCACTTGCGCCAATTTTTATGAGCTCTGCTTGACCGGTGTATAGGTCGAGGAGGGCCATGTCTACTGTGGCAAAGGCTTCTCCTTGGGAGCGCAACGCCAGCACGGCGTTAATGGTGTGCACGGTCACATCCTTGTCGAACCCCGCACGCAGCATCTGTTCGAGCAGCGTTACCGCTGTACGGCTCTCTTGGCGAGCGAGGGGGCCGTCTCCCATGCCATCACTGATCATGAGCGCGAGCTTGCCACCCACAAGTTCAGCTACGCGAAAGCTATCTCCGGAGACTCCTTGGGTGCGCGCTACTTGCGCCACACCGACATCAGTGGTCAGGACCCTCACGGTGGAAAAAAAGGTCGTACACTTGGACTTGCCGGTGAGGCTGGCGCAGCGGCGATTTTCGCGTAACACTTGCCTTCCCAGTATTTCGGTCACAAGTGGAATGAGTAGCGTCGCGCAGTGATTTTGCTCCTGGGTGCAGGTATGCTTGGTTATCCTGGCTTCGATGCGGCCGTTTTCGACCTTGACTACCTCGACTAGAGGCGAAAAGACACCCTGCTCAGCGAGCTCTTTTTTAATTTTTTCTTCAGTTTCGGCGAGATACTCCACTTCTAGGTTAAAATCATTCACCAGCGAGGTCATAACTTTAGCGACACCATGCAGTTGCTTGGCTACGAGTTGGCGTGATTCGACGGCTCTCTTTCGCCAATAAAGGGTTTGTCGGTGCAATTCGCAGAGCGAGTTCAAGCTCTTGAGCAGGTCTTTGAAGCGTTGACATCGTCGCCGGACCGTTTCGGGCACTATGCCCATGGTCAAAGGGCCATGGAGGTCGGTCAGGGCCAGCAGGTCTAGAATTCCCTGGTATGTTTTGTAAAAATCCTTCCCCCAGCAGTCTTTGTGTTGCGGGCAATCCTCACACACATCATTGGCCAGTCGCTCCATAAGTTTGTGCGTCTGCTGGTCAAAAGCATCTTCACATTGAGCTGTTGGGCAAAAAGTCTCGGCTAGTTCCCGAAAAACTTCGCTCAGTTCATCCAACCTTCGCCCAGCTAGAACCTGCAGGCGAGTGGCGTATCCAGTTTTTATGGGTGCCTCTTCGCGCAAGGCCATCGGCAGCAAGCGATAAATGTGCGAGCGCACCTGCGATGATGTGAGTAGCAGTAGCATGCTTGCTGCTAAAGATTCTAGTAGCCTGTCGGCAAGGTAGTCTCTGCCGCCAAAATTTACTGCGGTGAGCGCGGTCGCCGCCAGAAAACCCATGATGACCCCTGGTTTTTTCCAATCACGCAGTGCCCCACCTACTAGCCCAGCAAAAGCATAAGTTCCTACGTAGCTTTGCGCCAGCGGATGCCCTAGGTACAATAGAAAGGAAGCCATCACTCCAACAGCTGCCCCCCAGGCAGTTCCGCCGATAAGACCGGCGAGCATGATGAGATATTTAAGCGCTATCCCCTGCAAAGTAAAACCGAGTAGGCTCAGGCCGGATAATCCAGTGATAATTAATGCTCCGGTGATAGCAACCGACATTATTTCTTCTGGCTTGAACCGCCGCTCAGTGCTAAAGGAACCCATAACTGATACGGCGTTAATAAAAATTAAGCTTGTGGCCACCGTCAGTGCCACTTCCAGTAGAGTGGAGATGATGTCGTAGAGAACAGGCGTTTGCCACCAGAGCAGGGGTAATCTCACGATAATTACGGATAGCCCGGCCAGACCAGCTCGCCATAAGCGCTCCCAGGAGTTCGTCACGAGTAATTTTTGGAGAACCAGGTAGACCAAGAACATCCCGAGCAGGCTAGACATTGGCAGCAGGCCGCCTCGCCAAAACATCCCAAGGCTCAAGGCTAAGGCCGTTGCCCATTCTAGGCCAGGGACCGCGATGCGCACAGCACTGAAGAACGCCAGCGCAAATGGCGACACCTCATCAAAGAGCGTAGCTCTTCCCAATAGCACTCCCGACAATTTGTCGCTCTAAGGCGCGAATCAGGAGAAAAAACCGACAATTTTCGTACCTGCACTAAACCTAGGTCTAGCACTGTCCTAGGCAATATTTGGTCTATGGGCTATAATGTAGCCTGGAGGAGATAGCGATGTCGTTTTCTATACTAGCGGTGCTAAAAAAATATCTCATGCCCCGCAAGGGGCGTTTGCTTCTTGTGGGCTCCTTGATGCTTTTGGCTTTGGTGATGCAATTAGTGCGGCCGCTCATTTTGCGGCATATTTTAGATGAAGCCATTTCCGGAGAGGGCATGGCTGTGCTCCAGCTTGGAGCCTTGCTCTTGGCAGTGGTGTCAGTACTTGGGCATGTGTTTGGAAGCATGACGCGCTACATGAGCGATGTTCTCGGCTGGGAAGCGACGAATGAACTGCGCGATGATGTTACTAAGCATGTGCTGAGGCTTGATCAGGCTTTTCACAAGGGTACGCGCCCCGGCGAGCTCATTGAGCGCGTGGATGTGGATGTCACCCGGCTCGCTAATTTCTTTGCGAACTTTACGCGGCACATTGTCATCAATGTCTTGTTCTTACTCGGGTCAATAGTGCTACTCTGGCGAGAGCATATGTGGGTTGGCGCAAGTTATGCGGTCTATTCAGTGCTTAGCATCGGGGCGCTAAGTTATCTGCGCCGCCTCGCCACCCCATACCAGGTGGCTGAGCGCAAGGCGTCAGCAGGGGTGTATGGTTTTTTGGGCGAGCAGTTGGCGGTTACGGAAGATATGCAAGGCCTGGGCGCTCAAAGCTACATGCTGGAGAAGTTGCGGGCGGAGTTTCAGAAATGGCTGCCGCACCGCATTCGTACCTTTGTTTCTTACAATACACTGTGGTCTTCAGCTATCCTTGCCCATGTAGTTAACATTTCTCTGGCGGTCGGGTTGGCGGCCATGCTCTGGCAGCGCGGCCTCATCACCTTGGGGACAGTGTTCTTGATTGTGCATTATGCCGAACTTTTGCAGGTCCCCATTGAACAAATCCGCATGCAGCTGCAGGAACTGCAGCGTGCCGCAGCATCGCTCCGGCGCGTGACGGAACTATTTAACACGAAGGCAATTTCGCAACAGAGCACGGGGCAGAAGATTCCCGTAGGGCCCATAAGGGTGGTGGCCGAGGGACTAGGCTTTAGGTATGAAGACGGCGGTGCGGTGCTCGACGGGGTTTCGTTTGCTTTGCCGGCGGGGGAAGTGCTCGGCATCATTGGGCGGACGGGTAGCGGCAAGACAACATTGGCGCGCTTGGTGGCCAGACAGTATGACCCAAGTTTTGGGGTGCTCGCGCTAAGTGGCGTGCCGACGACCGCAGCCACGCAGGCCACGATTCGCGAACGCGTCAGCTTCGTCAGCCAAGAAGTGCAGATATTTCATGCCACGGTGCGCGACAACCTCACCTTCTTTGGTACTTCGACTGATGATGCCGAGCTGATTGGTGTCCTGCAAGAGCTAGGGCTCGGTGAATGGTTTGCCGCCCTGCCCGATGGTCTGGCAACGATGATGTCGCCTGGGGGTAGTGGTCTCTCGGCGGGTGAGGCGCAGCTCTTGGCGCTGGCAAGATCTTTTTTACGTAACCCTTCCCTCGTAGTCTTGGACGAGGCCAGCGCTAAGCTCGACCCCATTTCGGAAAAGCGCATTGATACTGCGCTCGAAAAATTGCTGGCCGGGCGCACGGGGATAATCATTGCGCATCGGCTAGCTACTCTTGACCGCGTTGACCATGTCTTGCTTCTTGACGGGGGCAAGGTGGTCGAGTACGGTCGGCAGCAAGAGCTCTTAAATAGCAGTACATCGCGCTATGCCGGTCTACGCCGCCTGGGAGTAGAGGAGGTCTTGGCATGAAAGCCCTGCGTACCATTTGGGCGCTGATTGTTGCTCGGCCCTGGCTCTATGCCCTCGACGTCTTCCTGTGGACGGTCGTTCATGCCATACCACTAGTGCCGCCGCTACTGCTTAGGCAGGTGCTGGACACCTTGGTCGAAGACCCGGGTACGGAGCCGGTTTGGTACTTTGTGGCCGCCATGAGTGGTTACGCCATCATTCGCATCGGGTTTATTTTGGCCGGT
>QLUC01000128.1 GCA_018725275.1 Bacillota bacterium
CGCAGATGACGTTGCCCGATATTGGCCGGCGGCACCCGACGCCATACTTTGGCTTTTTGCAGCGAATTGATGAGGATGAGCTCAATTTTAGGTTCGTACACTCTCTAACCGGTCGTATTATATTGGATGGCGGCAGGGCATGGGGGAAAAAAGACTGGACCATAAGGGTTAGGATCAATGAGGAGTCAGGACAGGTTGTTTGGCAGTTGCTGGGGACAACGGCCGATGTTCCCATTACGTTTTTCCCCGGTGACCCGTTAGGGCCTGTTCAAACGGTGACTTCAGGAGGGCGGGTGATTGCCGGAACACTTGACTATCCCCACCGTCCGTTTACCGTATTGATCGAAGGTGAAGGTGTAAAGACAGCGATTGACCCGTTAGGACAGGTAGAGTGGATAACTGCTGATCAGGGCTGGATACTGATAGGGACAAATCGCGGTGGGCTGATAATAGTTTCGGTCAAAAACAACTAGGGTGTTATTGGGCTGCATAATTTTTTTCACCTCGCCTAGACGGAGTTTTTTGGTGAAGTCGAGGCCGAGAGAGTCCCCCGAAGACGAACGAGATATGGCTGGCGACCTCAATAGCTAGCCCCATCTGAACAATGGGATTGTGCCTGTTCTCCTTAATAGGCGTTAGAGTTTACAGACTGCCTAGCGGTCAAAAAGCAGAGCCTGCTGCTAGGCTCTGCTTTTGCTTCGTGTTGGCAGCCTCTACATGGTATCATTAAATAGACTTCAATCTGGGAGGTAACAAATGACTCTTTTGTCGCCGCGTTTGGCGGCCTTACTCCAAATGCTGGCGCCGTGTGCTACCTTAGCTGACATTGGCAGTGATCATGCCATGCTTATCTCTGGGGCAGTACAAACGGGCAAGGCTCAGCGCGGCATTGCAGTGGAAATAAACTTGGCACCCTTTCTCGAGAGCCAGCGGGCCGTGTGCCGGGCCGGGTTGCAAGGCAAGATTGAGGTGCGACGCGGCGACGGCCTTGCCCCCCTCGGAGTAGGCGAAGTGGACGCCCTTTGCTGTGCAGGCATGGGCGGGGGAACGATTAGCCAAATACTAGCAAAAGGGGAAGGCAAGTTGTCGGCAGTGCGCCAAATGCTGCTGCAGCCAAATGTAGACGGTGCCAAGCTCAGGCAGCATCTGCTAGGCACTGGTTTTCGTGTAACTGATGATCAAGTGGTGGAGGATGGGGCTTACACGTACCAGCTCATCTACGCCGAGCCGGGGAAGGAGTTAAAGCCATACTCGCCCCTCGAACTAGAGTACGGTCGCCACAACTTAGCCCGACGGTCATCCCTCCTAGTCACACTTTTAGCGAGGGACATCTTGCACTGGAATAAGGTTCGCGCCGAACTGAAGAGGTCGAACACAGAGGGGTCCGAGTTGCGTCGGCGTCAGATTGATGAATGGATAGCCCAGTTAGAGGAGGTAGAGAAACTTGGTCATTGCTAAGCAAACCATCATTCAGGCCCTCGAAACGGTGGCTCCGCCAAATTATGCCGAGGAATGGGACAATGTAGGGCTACAGCTTGGCTCATACGCCGGCAAGGTGGGGGGAGTGCTCTTGACTCTCGACACCACGCTTCAGGCCGTGCAGGCGGCTCATCAACTAGGGTGCGAGCTCATCATCGCGCATCATCCGCTTATTTTTCGCCCACTAAAGTCGCTGCGCACCGATTGTCCACAGGGTCAGGTGCTCGCCGAACTATTGAAGGCAGGCACTACTGTCTATGCGGCGCACACCAACTGGGACAATGCCGCAAGGGGCACTTCGTGGCAGCTCGCGGAGCATCTTGGTCTTAAAGAAAGCGAGATACTTAAAGTGACGGGTAGGACCAAGACTTTTAAGCTCGTGGTCTACCTGCCAACAACGCATCTCGAGGCGGTAACTGCGGCCATGGTCCAGGCGGGGGCAGGAAAAATAGGCCCGTACTCCCATTGTTCGTTTCGGAGCCTTGGCGTGGGCACCTTTATACCCGCGAGTGCGGCCAGTCCCTTTGTGGGCAAGGTGGGGCAGCTCGAGCAAGTAGAGGAGATTCGCTTGGAGATGCCGGTCGGGGAGGACAATCTTAAAAAAGTTGTGAGTGCCATGCGCCGGGCCCATCCTTACGAGGAGGTCGCCTTTGATGTCTTACCCGTGCATGAGGGGGGGGAGTCCTACGGCTCGGGGCGCATAGGAAGACTAGATCAAGTGCTCCCCTGGCCAGAGTTTGTGGCCCGCATCGAGGGACTCTTCCCGGGGGTGCGTTATATTGGAGCGATGCCGGAGAGGGTGCGCAAGGTGGCGGTCTGTGGGGGCTCCGGGGGCTCACTCATCGGCACTGCGTCCTCGCGCGGGGCCGAGGTGCTCATCACCGGCGATGTCACCCATCACCAAGTGCTTGAGGCCGAGGCTCTGGGCCTAGCCCTTATTGATGCCGGCCACTATGCCACCGAGGCCCTAATCCTGCCCGCTTGGGAAAGCCTGCTGCGCAATCTGGCAGAGGGGTTGGGCGAGAACCTGAAAATTGCGGTCTATCGACCAGAGCCATCGCCTAGACCGACCATGGAGTAAAAACCATGTTCTTTGTCCTACCCGACCTAAATCCCTCTCTGCCTGCTCATAACTTCGGGGTTGAGGAGGTTAGGCGGTTCTTGCCCCTGCAAGCCAGCGATGAGGTTTTTCGCAGCCATCACCGCCATGCGGTTTCTAGTGGCGTGGCTGGCGCTGGCAATGTGGGGCACCACCAGGACATTGTCTAAGGTCAGCAGGGGGTTTTCTTTTTCCATAGGTTCGGGGTCGGTCACGTCCAGCGCGGCCCCCGCCAGACGACCTTCGCCGAGAGCTTGGTACAGGTCTTTTTCGTTAATGATGGCACCGCGGGCAGTGTTAATGAGGATTGCCGTCTTCTTCATTAGAGTGAAAGCCTCCCGGTCAAAGAAGTGCCGCGTGAAATCATTGAGAGGGGCATGGATGCTCACGAAGTCCGAGGTCGCCAGTAGCTCCGCCGGCTCCACGTATTCAATGCCCAGTTCTTCTTCGAGGTGTTCTTGCCGCACCACATCAAAGTACCGCATCCGCATGGCAAAACCCTTGGCCCGGCGAGCCACAGCCTGACCAATTCTTCCAAAACCAAAAAGTCCGAGCCTAGCCCCGTAGATGTCCTGCCCGAGAAGCAGCTCGGGGCCCCAGGTCTGCCAATGACCGTTTTTGACAAAGCTTGCGCTTTCGACAATTCTTCGGGCGGCAGATAGCATTAGCGTAAAGGCAAGGTCGGCCGTGGTTTCGGTCAACACGCCGGGCGTATTCGTGGCCAAAATGCCGCGTTTAGTAAGTTCCGCGAGGTCTAGATTATCAAAGCCTACCGCATAATTACTGACAATTCTCAAGTTGGGGGCGACATCTAGCAAGGACCCATCTACTTTGTCGGTCAAAAGGGACAGCAGGCCATCAGCTGCGGAGATCCCACTTATGAGGCACTCTCTGGAGGGGGGCAAGATTTCCGGCCACACCGCGACCACGAAATGCTCTTGTAGCATCTTGATACCTACTTCAGGAATGGCTCGCGTGACAAAGACTCTTTGTTTCATTAATTCCGCACTCCTTTGCTCTACCTCTTTGCTCGCATTATATTCGTAGAATCCACTCCTGTCAAAGTAAGCCTAATCGCGTCAAAGTGCGCCTAATAGCGCCAAAAAAAGCGAGCCTGCCAGAGCAGGACTCGCTTTTTCGTTCTCGATTATTTTTCGTACTGCTCGTGAACCTTGCCAACTAGGGCGATTGATGGCGTTAGGGTCTTGTCGCCCTCGGCCGCCCATTGCGCCGGGCAGGCTTCCTCGCCATGGCTGGCTAGATAGCGGTTGGCCTTAAACTTGCGCATCAGTTCGTCAATATTGCGGCCGATGTTGTAGTAGTTGACCTCGGAGTTCATCAGCTTGCCATCGGGGCTGATAATAAAGGTGCCGCGGAGGGCCATGCCGGTGCCTTCATCGTAGACACCAAATAGGCGCGAGAGATTGCCGGTTGGGTCGGCTCCCATGGGGTACTTGACATCCTTGAGCATTTTCTCTACCCGTTGCCACACCATATGGGCGTACTTGGTGTCGTTGCTGACGGTGACGACCTCAGCCCCCATTTTGCTAAACTCCTCGTATTTTTCTGCCAAGGCGGCGAACTCCGTCGCGCATACAAACGTGAAGTCGGCAGGATAGAAGAAAAGTATGGTCCACTTGCGGTTTGCCTTGAGTCCTTCCAAGCTAATTTCGGAAAAGTCGATACTCGCGGCCTCAAAGGTCTCC
>QLUC01000129.1 GCA_018725275.1 Bacillota bacterium
CCAATTGCCATCTTTTTGTAGCTGCCATCGGACCCTGCCCGCGATGCGGCTCAACCGTAAGGAGGAAAGTCACGTTTGGTGATGTCGGGCTAGGTGAGACCGTTGGCGAGGGTAGAACTTTTCAGAACATCGGGAGGATTGAAGTCTAAGACTGTCGAATTATAGCAAGAAGGGGGGGGGACACAGCTTGGATAGGATACTAAGCAAGAAGAGACGATCGCGTCGTCGCTTGCAAGCGTTTTCTTCTACTAGGGGTTGTCGCTATTCTTATATATGGGCTTCTCGGTATTGGGAACATGGTTTATCGATGGGCCAGCTTTCCGGCTGTGCGTTATGAGCAGTCTAGGGGTGTTGATAGTGCTCTCTTTACCGGCTCTGCCTTGGTGCTGAAAGATGAGTTGGCACTAGTCGCTCCTCGGGCGGGGGTTCTAAACACCCTCATTGAACACGGTCAGCTGGTTCGCTCGGGGCAAAGTATCTTTGAATTAGTGGATACGGATTTGCTGTCCTCGATAGAGAGACAATTGACCGCTCTCGCGGTAAAGCAGACACGGTTGGCCGTGGGTGAGGATATCCTCGTTGCCAGACGCCATGAGTTAACGGATGCCTTGAATGCAGTGCGCGCCTTGTCCGCTGAACTAGCAACGGGTATCCGCGTGCGCGATGCTGCCAAAGCAGAGCGAGCCTGGCGAGAATTGACTCGCGCGCAGCAGAACGTAGAGCGGCGCCACGAGGCGTATGCTTTTGCGACACGCACTGAGGTAAATGAGGAGGAGCGTCGCACCGAACTTCTGGCGCAGCGCCAGCAGGCTATTTACACAGTGCGTGCGCCGACTACAGGGTTTTTGAGCTTTGCTCCGGGGAGCTCACCGGGCACTTTGCGAGCCTCCGAGTATTCTTCTATGACTCTAGCAGAGCTCCGGGCTACGCGAAGGATTGCCGTAAAGAAACAAAATGGCGAAGATGTGCCTGCTGGGCAGGTGGTCTCGGTCATAGTCGACCCAGCGGTGGCCATTCTCATGATAGAATTGCCTGCCAATGTGGTTCTTCCTGACTATGTAGACATTGCCTTTGGGGAGTCCACCCACAAGGCGAGAGTCCTCGAGCGCATGCTGACTGGCGTGGAAGAAACTGCAATATTTGCCTTACGCTTGGATAGACCGGCATTTGTGATATTGGAAAGCCGAGACATAAAAATTGAGGTACGTCCTCACGGGGTGGTTTTACGTAGCATACCATATAGCGCGATTGTATCGGGGGAGGTAGTTATGGTTTATGTGCAAAAGGAAAGCGGTAAACACGAATCCCGCCCGGTAAACATCGTGGAGAGGATAGGGCAGAGGGCCGTGGTAACCGGGCTCCTTCCCGAGGAGTTGGTGGTAGTAAATCCGACCGCCCTTGCTCCTTCTAGGTAGTCCCCCATGAGTGAGAAACTTAGAGAACTAATGGCTAGCATTCATGCTTATCCGGATGTAACCTTAGTCGCGGTCAGTAAGGCCGTAGGGCCGGAGAAAATCGAGCGCGCCTATCACTGCGGAATCAGGCATTTTGGGGAAAATCGGGTGCAGGATGCGCTTCTGAAAATGGCACAGTGCAATCTGCCCATCGCCTGGCATTTCGTTGGCAGGCTGCAGACGAACAAGGTGCGTAAAGTTCTGGATAAATTTTTTCTCATACACTCTCTGTGTGGTAAGCAGTTAGCGGAGGAGGCCAGTAGGGTTGCGCAGGCCGAAGGGCAAGTGGTTTCTTTTCTTGTCCAGGTTGATAGTTCGGAAGAGGCAACGAAGCAAGGACTATCCCCGGATGAGGTCTGGCCTTTCATGCAATATGTGAGTGGACTCCCGGGTATCTCCGTGCAGGGGCTCATGACCATCGGCCCTAACACAACTGATAAAGCGCTCATTAGCAAGGGTTTTCGGCAGGTTAGAGCTCTCTACGATGAACTAAGCAAGTATCCCTTGCCAGCGGTGGAGATGCGCTATCTTTCCATGGGCATGAGTGCTGATTACCAGCTAGCTCTCGCCGCCGGTTCGAACATGGTGCGGATTGGCACCGCGGTCTTTGCTCATCTCTAATGAAGAGGAGGAATAAAACTATGAAAGCAAAATCCCTTTGGAAGAAAGCATTAGATTTTTTCGGTTTTGATACCGATGACGACGAGGAGGATGAGGTGCGGAGGGAAGCATTGCTCCCCGATGAACAGAACACCGAGTATCAAGCCAAACACCGCCCCCAACAAATTGTTGATATCTCAAAGCGGCAACAGATGAGGGTCATAGTTGTCCAACCGAGGAGCTTTGATGATGTGCCAAATATTGTAGAGCATGTGAAGGCACGACGTCCGGTCATTATTAATCTCGACATATGCGACCTGAAGGGCCGCCAACGCATCCTCGACTTTATGTCCGGGGCCACTTACGGCAGCGGGGGGCGCATGCAAAAAATCAGTGAATCAATCTTCCTTTCCGCACCTTCTACCGTGCAGATTGATAACATCACGGGTGAGATTTATGAGGACGAGATGAGACCCAAGGTAAGCAGACCTGAGCAAGGCAGCATGAAATGAGAGACGTTCTCTCCCTCCTATACAACATCGTCTTTTGGCTCATTGTTTTGCGTGCGGTTAGCTCCTTCCTGCCCGGACTACAGAACAACCCAGTCCTGAAGTTTGCTCATGATGTCACTGAGCCACTCCTCTCTCCGGTGCGTAAGGTCATTGGTGTCGTCCGCCTAGGGGATGCATATGTCGATCTCTCACCGCTGGTTGTACTATTTCTGCTAAATTTACTACGGGGGATTTTGTAAATCAATTAGGGGGTGTACTTATGCCATTAAAACCACAAGATATCAGTAACAAAGAATTTAAGAGGACGCTTCGTGGTTACAATGTCGAAGAAGTGGATGTTTTTCTCGAACAATTGACGCGCGATTACGAGGCTAATTTGCGCGAACTCGCTTTGCAGCGTGAGCAGGTCCAAAAAGTAGAGGATAAACTCAGTCACTACTACAAACTCGAACAGACCTTGCACGGCGCCCTGATGGTCGCTCAAGAAACAGCCGAGGAGGTCAAGAACTCGGCCCGTAAAGAGTCGCAACTCATAGTCAAGGAGGCTGAGGTGCGCGCCGAGAGATTAGTCGAGGAAGCCATCTCCAAAGCTCGCAAAATGGCTACAGAGTATACCGAGGTACAGAAACAGGCGGAAATTTTCCGAGGTAGGCTTCGTGCCTTGCTGCAAGCCCAGCTAGAGATGATTGGCTCGACCGATTGGGATAAGCTTTCACACTAAGAGATGAACAGGGGCATTGTAGGCATTTTAGGGGGCATGGGGCCCCAGGCCACCATCGATTTCTACCAGCGCATTCTTGATAATACGAAGGCCGCTAGAGATCAGGAGCACTTGCAGGTTCTCCTTTGGTCAGATCCCCAGGTGCCTGACCGCACTGCGGCCATTTTGGGTACAGGGGAGGACCCCACCGCGCGCCTAGTTAGTGGGGCGGAAAGACTCTGCCTAGGGGGCGCAACTTGTATTGCCGTCCCGTGCAATACAGCCCATTACTTTTTACCAAAGGTGCAACAGGCCGTCCCCACGGTGCCGATCTTCGATATGGTAGCTACGGCGGTCAATAGAGTACAGGCCCATCTGCCGCAAGGCTCCAAAATAGGCGTGGCCGCAACGGACGGCACATTGGCAAGTGGCCTCTACCAAAGGGCAATGCTCTCCAGGGGCCTTCTGCCGGTTTTGCCCTCGCTGAGCGAGCAGGCCGTGGTGATGGACATTATCTACGGCCAAAGAGGCGTCAAAGCCGGCTACTTGGGGCGTGCCAATGAGGAGCGGTTCAGGCGCGTCGTAGCGGCCTTGTGCCAGAGAGGGGCAGCGGCTATCTTGGTCGGTTGCACTGAATTGTCCATGGTTGCCACTAGGCTAGTGTCACTGACCACTGTTTTTGACCCGATGGAGATTTTAGCACAAGCAGTGGTGGAGCAGGTCAAGGGTCATCATGACTACCCCGTCTCTTGGGTAAGTTATCCCTAACCGAACATTAGGGGGGTAGAGATGGGTAATGATCTGCGACAGGCCGTGGAAGAAAGGCTGAGGACGCTAATCTATCAATTTGAGCGCATGAAGCTCGCTGAATATGTAGCGCTCATGAACAACCCATGGCGCTAGAACTCGGGCGTTAGCCAGCTACGCCGGCCACGGAAAAGTTAAGACTGTGCATTTGACT
>QLUC01000013.1 GCA_018725275.1 Bacillota bacterium
TTGGGTTACACGGCGGGGAGGGTCGGCGTGCCATGTCACGCCGCTACCTAAAATAACGAAATATTTTGTAGGCTACCGAAGAGAGTGCTCTTTGGTAGCCTGTTCTGTATGGGTAACACCAGCCAAAACAGAGTAAAACACGAACATTATATATGAAACACTATTTAATCATTCGACTTTTTCCTTGACAGAGAGCCTCACCTAGGCTATATTCGAGTTGTAAAGGATGGGCAAGTGGTGAGGAGAGTAAAGGAGGTTGGCAAACTCGCATGATAGAGCGCTACATGGTGCCCGCGATGAGCAAAATCTGGACCCTAGAGGGCAAGTTTCGTCTGTGGCTCGAGATTGAGATTCTCGCCTGTGAGGCTTGGAGCAAACTTGGGGTCATCCCGAGCGAAGATGTCCAGTTAATTAGGGAGAAAGCAAGTTTCAACGTCGAGCGCATTTTAGAGATTGAACTAGAGACTAACCACGATGTGGTAGCTTTTACCCAAAGTGTCAGTGAGAGTCTAGGTGCAGAGTCTAAGTGGGTGCATTACGGGCTCACCTCAACTGATGTTGTTGATACGGCTCTCTCCCTGCAGGTAGTCCAGGCTCTTGATATAGTGGACGAGTTGCTCGCAGCTTTGGCCTTGGCGGTCGGGACTAGGGCGAAGGAGCATAGAAATACAGTCATGATGGGGCGCACCCATGGGGTGCATGCCGAGCCGACCACTTTCGGGCTCAAGCTGGCGGTCTGGTACGCAGAGCTAGCGAGGCATAGGGAGCGCCTGGCCTTAGTGCGCCGCAACATGGCGGTGGGCAAGCTTTCGGGTGCGGTGGGTACCTATGCCAACATCAATCCCTTTGTCGAAGATTATGTCTGCAGTCACTTGGGGCTGTCGCCTGCCTTAGCCGCCACGCAGACCTTGCAGCGGGATCGCCACGCTAGCCTGGTCTCGGCCTTGGCCATCCTTGGTTCTTCCCTAGAAAAATTTGCCACCGAAATACGCGCCTTACAGAAGACCGAGGTGCGCGAAGTAGAGGAACCCTTCGGGCGGGGGCAAAAGGGTAGCTCCGCCATGCCTCACAAGAGAAACCCCATCATGTGCGAGCGCGTGGTGGGCTTAGCGCGGGTGCTCAGGGGCTATGCCTTGACGGCGATGGAAAACGTAGCCCTCTGGCATGAGCGTGATATTTCCCATTCGTCGGCAGAGCGCATTATCTTGCCCGATGCCTTTCATCTCACCTGCTACATGCTCCAGGTGCTCACTAAGGTCATGGAGGGCTTAAGGGTCAATAAGGACAACATGCTCACCAATATGGCCCTTTCGCAGGACTTGGTGTATTCACAGCATATCTTGCTCCTCTTAGTGGAACAAGGATTGTCGCGCGAGCAGGCCTACGCTTTGGTGCAACGATTGGCCATGCGGGCTTGGGAGGAGAGGACGAGCTTTAAGGACCTGGTGCTCACGGACGAAACACTACTCGCCCGACTTGGCCGGGAGAAACTCGGGGCGGCGTTTGACCTTAAGTATCATCTCAAGCATGTGGACTATATTTTTAGCCGCGTAGGTTTAGACTGACAAGTAAGGGATTAATGTAGGGAGGGTTACTGTGGAAAAGCGCGCGCTCCTGTACGAGGGCAAGGCCAAGATGGTGTACCAAGTTGACGATCCGGACCTCTGCCTCATCTATTTCAAGGATTCCGCCACTGCGTTTAACGCCCTGAAAAAAGGCGAAATTGCCGAAAAGGGCGCGATGAACAACGCTATCTCGGCGCACTTCTTTGCTCTTTTGGCCAAGGAAGGTGTCGAGTCGCACTTCATTAGGTCTCTCAGCCAGCGGGAAATGCTGGTCAGGAGATTGGAGATAATAAAAATTGAGGTCGTGGTGAGAAACATTGTCGCCGGGTCACTCGCTAAGCGCCTCGGCTGGCCGGAGGGCGTCGTCTTGGCCGAGCCTGTTATTGAGCATTACTACAAGGACGACTCTCTCGGCGACCCCTTGTTGAATGATGACCACCTGCGTGTCCTCAACCTTGCGACCGCGGCCGAACTGGCCACCATCACCCGACTGAGCAAGCAAGTAAACGCGGTGTTGAAACACTACCTAGAAACTAAGAATATCTTGCTCGTGGATTTTAAGCTCGAATTTGGCCGCTGCTTGGGCAAAATCATCCTCGGGGACGAAATCTCACCGGATACTTGTCGCTTCTGGGATGCCACCACCAAGGAGAAGCTCGATAAAGACCGCTTTCGGCGCGACCTCGGCCAGGTGGCCGAGGCTTATCGCGAAATTTTAGAGAGGTTGCAAGGAGGCCAAAACAGTGTACAAGGCTAAGATTTATGTCACTTTGAAGGAGGGCGTGCTCGACCCACAGGGGCAGGCAGTGCGCGCGGGGCTTATCAGTCAAGGTTTTGCGGCGGTAGAGGAGGTGCGTATCGGCAAGTTCATGGAAGTGGTAGTAGCTACTCATTCCGCTACTGAGGCCCAGCACTTGGTCAGGGAGATGTGCGAACGCCTGTTGGCTAACCCGGTTATAGAAGACTACACCTTCGTGTTGGTGGAAGTGGTATGAGGTTTGGTGTCGTAGTCTTCCCGGGGTCTAATTGCGACGCGGACTGTCACCACGCCGTCGGCACCGTGTTTGCGCAAGAGGCGGAATACGTCTGGCATGAGGAAAAAGATCTCTCCCGCTTTGACTGCATCATTTTGCCCGGTGGTTTCTCTTACGGCGACTACCTGCGGGCGGGCGCGCTGGCGCGCTTTTCGCCTGTCATGGGGGCGGTGGTCGAGGAGGCCGGCCGGGGCAAGTTGGTCTTAGGCATTTGCAACGGTTGGCAAATATTGCTTGAGGCGGGCCTACTGCCCGGCGCCATGCTCAAGAATAATCATTTGCAGTTTCGCTGTGAGACGCGCCATGTGCGCCTTGAAAACAGCAACACGCCCTTTACCTGTACCGGGCACGAGGGGCAGGTGCTCAGCCTGCCTATCGCCCATGCTGAGGGCAATTACTATATAGATCAAGTCGGTCTAAAAGACTTGGAGGCACAACGACAGATAGTATTTCGCTATGTGGACAGCAGGGGCCGGGTTAGCAAGGAAGCCAACCCGAACGGGTCGCTGGGGGGCATTGCCGGCATCATTAATAAAGCAGGCAATGTCCTCGGCATGATGCCCCACCCCGAGCGAGCTACCGAAGAAATTCTTGGAGGTACCGACGGCAGACTCATCTTTTCATCTATCTTGCAGTGGTGGGGTGGACAATGACAGAGCACTACCTAGAGTTACAGGACATTGATCAAGCCCGTTCCATGGGGCTTAGGCCGCCTGAATGGGAAAGGCTCCTCGCTGTTCTTGGACGCCGGCCTAACCTAACCGAACTGGGTATGTTTGCGGTGATGTGGTCGGAGCACTGCAGTTACAAACATAGCAAGACAGCCTTACGGCAGTTTCCGACCGGCGGCCCGCAGGTCTTGCAGGGACCGGGCGAAAATGCCGGCGTGGTAGATATTGGTGATGGTCAGGCCGTGGTGTTTAAAATCGAAAGTCACAACCACCCTTCGGCCATTGAACCATACCAGGGAGCGGCTACCGGCGTGGGTGGCATAGTGCGCGACGTCTTTACCATGGGGGCGCGCCCCATTGCCCTCCTCAACAGCCTGCGCTTCGGCGACCTAAGTAGCCCCAAGCAGCGTTACCTTTTCGCCGGCGTGGTCGCGGGCATTGCCGGGTATGGCAACTGCCTGGGTATACCCACCGTGGGCGGTGAGGTTTACTTTAATGATAGCTACACTAACAACTGCTTGGTCAATGCCATGTGCGTGGGGCTAATTGACCATCACTTGCTGACCCGCGGCAGAGCGCAGGGAACAGGCAGCCGCCTGATTCTCATTGGCGCACGCACCGGGCGCGATGGCATCCATGGGGCAACTTTTGCCTCGGAGGCGCTCGGTGAGCACTCTGTTGCCCGCCGCCCCGCAGTGCAAGTGGGAGACCCCTTCATGGAAAAACTCTTGCTCGAGGCTTGCCTAGAGCTTATCGAGGCCAAGGTCATCCTTGGCATGCAGGATTTGGGTGCGGCGGGCCTGACCTCGGCGTCGAGCGAAATGGCCGCACGCGCCGGCAGCGGGGTCGAACTGGATGTCGCCTTGGTGCCCCGCCGCGAGAAAAACATGAACCCCTACGAAATAATGCTGTCGGAGTCCCAGGAGCGCATGCTGCTCGCCGTGGAACCGGAGCAAGTGCCCTTGGTCCTCGCTACTTGCGCGAAGTGGGGGCTAACCGGTACCGATATCGGGCAGGTAACAGCAAGCGGCATGGTCAAGGTGCTGTTTAACGGGATAGTAGTGGCCGAGGTGCCGGCTAGGCCTCTGGCCAGCGAAGGCCCGGTGTACCATCCCCTAGCCACCGAGCCACCCTGGCAGGCTTTGGTCACGGCGCTCAATTTGGCCGCCATTCCCGTGCCGGAGGATTTGACGGCGGTGCTCGGCCGTCTTTTGGCCTCTCCCAACATTGCCAGCAAGGAATGGGTCTACCGCCAGTACGATCACTCGGTGCGCGGCGACACTGTGACCCTGCCCGGTTCGGATGCGGCGGTCTTGCGCATCAAGGGTACCAAGAAAGGGCTGGCCCTGAGCGTGGACTGCAATAGCCGCTATACCTACCTCGACCCCTACCGGGGCGGGGCCATTGCCGTGGCTGAGGCGGCCCGCAATGTAGCCTGTAGTGGGGCTAAGCCCCTAGCTATAACCAATTGCTTAAACTTTGGCAGCCCCGAGCGTCCGGAAATTTATTACCAGCTCACGCGGGCGATTGCCGGCATGGCCGCGGCCTGTGAGGCCTTGGGCACGCCGGTCACCGGCGGCAATGTCAGTCTTTACAACGAAACTGCAGGTCAAGCAGTGTTCCCTACGCCCACGGTGGGCATGGTGGGGGTCTTGGCGGATGTAGAAAGGCGCGTGACCACCGCCTTCAAGCAGGAGGGCGATATTGTCTGCCTCTTAGGCAGTACCTTCGAGGAGCTAGGAGGCAGTGAGTACCTCAAGGTAGTGCATAACTTGGAACGGGGGCTGCCCCCGGCGCTCGACCTCGCGGCCGAACGCCGCTTGCAGTCGCTCTTGGTGGCTTTGGCCGAAGGGGCCTTGCTCGCCTCCGCCCATGATTGTGCTGAGGGCGGTTTGGCTGTGGCCGTAGCCGAGTCGGCCATCCAGGGTGGCTTAGGGGCAAGGATAGACCTCTCGCCTTTAGCTTCCATGCGTAAAGATGCCCTGCTCTTTGGCGAATCACAATCACGGGTGGTCGTTTCTCTCGCGCCCACGCATTTTTCCGCCGTAGAAATACTAGCCGGCGCCATGGGGGTGCCATTCGTGTGCCTAGGCCGGGTCGAGGGCGATGTAGTCTGCCTGGGCCGTGGGCAAGAGGCCATCATCAGGGCAGATGTAGCCTCCTTGGCTGAGCTTTGGAGAGGAGCCATCGCATGCCACATGTCGCCGTAGACGATAAGCTGCGGGAGGAATGCGGCGTGCTGGGCATCTTTGCCCGCGGGCTCGATGTGGTGCGACTTGGCTATTTTGGGCTTTTTGCCTTGCAGCACCGCGGGCAGGAGAGTGCCGGTCTAGCCGTCAGCGCGGGCGAGGGCATTGCTTTGCATAAAGGGCTGGGCCTAGTGTCCGAGGCTTTTAATGAAAGTCATATCGCCGCTCTCGCCGCGCTCAATCCGCACATCGCCCTTGGCCATGTGCGCTACTCCACCGCCGGCCCCTCCGACCTAGACAACAGCCAACCCCTTTACGACAGCGGGGACAATTCCCCCGACCACGGGGACGGTTCCCCCGGTCGTAGCATTCCCCTAGCGCTGGCCCACAATGGCAATCTCATCGGCATGGAGCGGCTTAAGGCCGAACTGGCGGCGCAGGGCGCGGTCTTTGGCACGACCAGCGACAGCGAAATGATTCTCTTGCTCTTAAGGCAGTATCTCACAGCAGATCTCAAAGAAGCTTTGATTATGGCTCTAAATAAAGTGCGGGGCGCCTACAGTCTGGTTTTGTGCACTAATAACGAGCTCGTCGGGGTGCGCGACCCGCAGGGGTTTAGACCGCTCTGTCTGGGGCGTCTTGGGGATGGGTATATCCTCGCTTCGGAGAGTGCGGCCATCGAGGCCCTTGGTGGCGAGCTCTGGCGCGATGTCGAGCCGGGCGAGATGGTGGTGATCGACGACACCGGGGTGCATTTTAGCCGCTTTGCGGAGGCAAAGCCAAGCTCGTGCATTTTTGAATATGTCTATTTTGCCCGTAACGACAGCATCATCGACGGCCAGAATGTCTACGAGGCCCGCGTCGCCTTGGGCAGACGTTTGGCGGAAGAACAGCCCGTTATAGCTGACCTAGTGATCAGTGTGCCGGATTCGGGCACCCCGGCAGCCATCGGTTACGCCGCTTGTTCGAAGTTGCCCTATGTGGAAGGCTTGGTCAAAAATCGCTATGTGGGACGCACCTTTATTCAGCCGGGGCAGGCGCTGCGTGAGCTCAAGGTGCGCCTCAAGTTCACCCCGAACCCGAGCGTGGTGCGGGGGAAGCGCATAATCATCATCGACGACTCCATCGTGCGCGGCACTACCATGAAGTTGCTCGTCAGCACCCTCCGGCAGGCAGGTGCAAGTGAAATCCATGTGCGCGTGAGCTGTCCACCCTACATTGCGCCCTGCCACTTTGGCATTGATACCCCGTCAACGGGGGAGCTGGTGGCCACGCGCTACGACACGGAGGGTATCCGCCGGATGATCGGAGCGGACAGCCTGGGGTACCTGAGCAAGGAGGGCATGCTGAAGGTGCTTGCGGGCGGACAGCGACAATTTTGCCTAGGATGTTTTACCGGGGAATACCCCGTGCCCTTGCCCCATGAAGAGAGGGCGGAAGCGAGACGGGCAGAGGAGGATTGGGGTGATGTGCGTGGATAAACCACAGGGCCTGACCTACAAGCAGGCTGGGGTGGACGTGGCCGCCGGCAATCGAGCTGTCAAGCTGATAGAGCGAGCGGTGCGGTCCACCTTCCGCCCTGAAGTGCAAAGCGACATCGGCGGTTTTGGCGGGCTCTTTGCCCTCGGCCGCTATAACGAGCCCATCTTGGTGTCCGGAACAGATGGGGTGGGCACCAAGCTCAAAGTCGCCTTCATGATGAACCGGCACGACACCGTGGGCATCGATTTGGTGGCCATGTCGGTCAATGACATCTTGGTCAGTGGGGCCGAACCTCTTTTCTTCTTGGACTACATCGGCCTAGGCAGGCTCGATCCGGAACAAGTGGCCGCCATCGTCAAGGGGGTGGCCGAGGGTTGCCGAGAGGCCGGCTGTGCTCTGCTCGGCGGCGAGACGGCCGAAATGCCCGGGTTTTACCAGCCCGGCGAGTATGATTTGGCGGGGTTTGCCGTGGGCGTGGTCGAGAAAGAACAGTTGGTCGATGGCCGATACATCAAAGAGGGGGATGTTTTGCTTGGCCTGGCCTCGAGTGGCCTCCACAGCAATGGGTATTCCTTGGCGAGAAAGATAGTCTTTGAGGTGGCTAAGTGTGAGCTCAATGATTTCGTCCCCGCTCTCGGCACGACGGTGGGGGAGGCGCTGCTCAGGCCGACCCGCATCTATGTGCAAACAGTTTTACCCCTCGCGCGCGCGGGGCTGATAAAGGGCATGGTGCACATCACGGGCGGCGGGTTTACCGAGAACATCCCGCGGGTCCTAGGCGAGGGACTGGGGGCCGAGATTGTGGCCAATAATTGGCCGCGGCCCGCTATATTTTCGTGGCTGGCCGAGCTCGGCCAAGTAGCCGAGGAAGAAATGTTTCGCACCTTTAATATGGGGATCGGCTTCATTATGGTCGTGGCGGCCGAAGACGCTCTGCAGGTAGCGGACAAGCTCGCCCTGGGGGGAGAAACATGTTACAGCGTGGGCCGGGTGGTTCGGGGTGAGGGGGTGAGCTTCTGCGTCTGGCAGTCTTAGTTTCGGGGGGCGGCAGCACTCTGCAAAACATCATCGACGCCATCGCCGGTGGCGCTCTCCATGCCGAAATTGCCCTCGTAATCAGCTCGCGCCGCGAGGCTTTCGCGCTAGAGCGGGCCAAGCAACATAAACTGCCTCTATTGGTCATCCGCCCGCGGGACTTTGCCTCGCCCGCGGACTTTGATGCCTGCCTCTGTCAAACCTTATGCGAGGCCGGGGTTGATTTGGTGGCCTTGGGAGGGGACCTCTCCATGCTGGGGCGAGAAACCGTCAGCGCTTTTGCGGGGCGCATCATGAATATTCATCCCAGCCTGCTGCCTGCTTTTGGCGGGCGTGGCATGTATGGGCTAAAGGTCCATAGCGCGGTCCTGGCCTATGGTTGCCGGGTTAGCGGGGCGACAGTGTTCTTTGTTGACGAAGGAGCAGATTCTGGGCCCATCATCATGCAGGCGGCAGTGCCGGTTTTGGCGGCTGATACCCCGGGTTCTTTGGCGGCGCGGGTGGCCCAAGTAGAAAAAACTCTCTACCCGCAGGCGATTAAGCTCTTTGGCGAAGGCAGGCTGGGCCTAGAGGGGCGAAGAGTGATAATCAGTGAGGTGCAGGACAGATGAAAAGGGCTCTCATCAGTGTGTACGATAAATCTGGCGTGGCCGATTTGGCGCGGGGCTTAACTGAACTGGGGTACGAAATTATCTCGAGCGGTGGCACGGCTTCCTTGCTCCGTGCGCACAGCATTGCCGTCACCGAAGTCCGAGCGGTGACTGGCTTTCCGGAGATGATGGAGGGTAGGCTAAAGACACTGCACCCACTAATCCACGGCGGCATCCTCATGCGCCGCGGCCATGAAAGCGATGAGGAGAGCGCCAAAGCTTATGGTCTTTCACCCATAGATATCGTGGTGGTCAATCTCTATCCCTTTGCCGAAACTGTAAGTGGCGAGCACAGCCTGACGCAAGCCATCGAGAACATAGATATCGGCGGGCCCGCCATGTTGCGGGCAGCGGCCAAGAATTATGCTTTTGTAGCCGTAGTCACCAGCCCCAAACAGTATGGTGCGGTCCTCGGTGAGTTGCGTGAGCATGGCAGAGTCTCAACATCCCTAAGGCAAAGGCTCGCCGCCGAGGCTCTCTTGGTCACCGCCTACTACGACAGCACCATCAGTCAGTACCTTTGGCGAGCCTTTGGGGAGAGTGGCTTCCCCGCACAGATGGGTCTGCCCCTTAACTTGGTTCGGCCCCTGCGCTACGGCGAAAACCCACATCAAGAAGGGGCGCTGTATGCCACCGCCCTCGCTCAGGGTAAGTTGCCCCGCGCCGAACAACTGCAAGGCAAGGAATTGTCTTACTGCAACATCGCCGACGCGGACGTAGCTTGGGCCGTGGTCAGCGAGTTTACCTGCCCGGCGGTTGCGGTCGTCAAGCATGCTACTCCCTGCGGCGTGGCAACGGGCGAAACGATCCATGAAGCCTACCTAAAGGCCGAAGCGGGGGATCGCACCTCTATCTTTGGGGGTATCGTCGCCCTCAACCGCGAGGTGGACGAAGTAACAGCAGAGGCCCTCAGCAAGATATTTCTCGAGGTTGTGGTCGCGCCCTGTTTCACCGGAGCAGCGCGGCGAATCTTGGGCACAAAAAAGAACCTCCGCCTGCTCGCCCCAGACGATAGTGCCGAGGGGGGGGCGAGGGCCGCCGGGGGTAACTGGGAGGTGCGGAGCATCGCCGGAGGCTACCTCCTGCAGACGCCCGACACTTGGGGCACGAAAGAGCAATGGCAGGTGGTGACCGCGGCCCAACCGACTCCGGCCGAAGAAAGTGACCTTTTCTTTGCCTGGGTGGTGGCCAAGCATGTCAAATCTAATGCCATTGTCATCGCCAAGGGGGGAGCGACCATCGGCATCGGCACCGGTCAGCCGAACCGCATCGATGCCGCGCGCCAAGCAATCGAGCGCGCCGGTGCAGGAGTAAAAGGGGCAGTGCTGGCGTCGGAAGCCTTCTTTCCTTGGCCCGATGTGCTCGAGGTTTGCGGCCGAGCGGGGATTGTGGCGGTCATTCAGCCGGGTGGAGCGCTCCGCGACGCAGAGTCCATAGCCGTGGCTAATGCCTATGGCCTGGCCATGTTGCATACCAAGGAGAGGCATTTTAAGCATTGAGCATAGATAGAAAGGCGGTACTATGATGCGGGTGCTCATACTCGGCGGTGGGGGCAGGGAGCATGCTCTCGCTTGGAAAATCGCCGCGAGCCCACTTTTACAGAAGCTTTATATCTCTCCGGGTAATCCGGGCACCGCGGAACTTGGGGAGAACATCGCCGGCGACATTTTAGACCCTAAGGCCGTGTTGAAGCTCGTGCAGACACTCGGCATTGACCTCATGGTCATCGGCCCCGAAGCCTGCCTGGCCGCCGGAGTGACCGATGCGGTGCGTGCCGGAGCGCCGGGGTGCCGGGTCTTGGGGCCGCACCGGGCGGGGGCGCGCCTCGAATGGAGCAAGGCCTACGCTAAGGATTTTATGAACAAGTACGGCATACCCACCGCGCGCCACCTGGTATTTTCTGATAGGGCGGCGGCGGCGGATTACCTAGCGGATTGCCCCTTACCGGTGGTGGTGAAAGCCGATGGGTTGGCGGCGGGCAAGGGGGTGGTGGTGGCTAGGACCCGTACCGAGGCCCTGGCCGCCCGAAGCATCCCGCCCCTCGAGCAACCGATGGTGGTGGAGGAATTTTTGTCGGGACGGGAGGTCTCGGTTCTCGCCCTCACTGATGGCCGGCGTTATCACCTTCTGCCGCCGGTGCGGGACTACAAAGCCCTAGAAGACGGCGACCGGGGGCCAAACACTGGGGGCATGGGGGCATACTCGCCGGTGCCGGGGATAGGCAAAGATGAGCTCGCCGCGATAGATTCCATCGCCGCGAAGACTTTGCGCGGCCTTCTGCGGGAGGGCGTAGAATACCGCGGCATTATCTACCTTGGGCTCATGATCACTGGGGAGGGCGTTAAGCTCTTAGAATACAACGCGCGTTTCGGCGACCCGGAATGCCAGGTGCTCATGAGCCAACTAGAGAGCGACTTGCTGCTTTACCTTAGTCAGGCGGCGAACGGGATGCTGCCGGAGGACCCTCCGGAATGGTCGACAGATAGTGCCTGCTTGGTGGTAGCCTGCGGTGGAGATTACCCCCACTTGCCGTCCTTTGGTCTGCCCATTACGGGCATCGAGCAGGCGCGGGCCGCGGGTTGCTTGGTCTTTCAGGCAGGAACAGCGCTCATCGACGGGCAACTGGTCACCGGTGGCGGTCGCGTGCTCAATGTCTTGGGGAGAGGAGCCGGCATGGAGCACGCTCGCCACCAGGCTTACCAAGGGTTCGCGGCCATCGCGTTCCCTAACATGCGTTTTCGCACCGATATTGGCGAGGAGGTAGTTCTATGACGGCTCCGCAGGTGGCAGTAATCATGGGCAGTCAATCAGATTGGCCGGTGATGCAGGCGGCATGCCAAATTTTAGATGAAATGGCCGTGGCTTACGAGAAAAGAGTGGTTTCGGCGCACCGCACCCCTGACTTGTTATTTGCCTTTGCCGGTGCCGCCGGTGAGCGGGGCATCAAGGTCATTATCGCCGGGGCGGGGGGGGCGGCGCACCTGCCGGGGATGGTGGCCAGCAAGACCGTGCTGCCCGTAATCGGTGTACCCATGCCGAGTCGGCACTTACAGGGGCTCGACTCGCTCCTCTCCATTGTGCAAATGCCCGCCGGCGTTCCGGTGGCTACGGTGGCCATCGGGGCCGGCGGAGCGAAGAATGCGGCGCTCTTGGCTTGTCAGATTTTGGCCTTAAACGATTGCACTTTGCGCGAAAGATTGCTCGAGCGCCGGCAAGAAGTTGCCTTACAGGTAGAGAGGCTGGTGCTCGAGTGAAAAGCCCGTCTTTACCGCTGCCGCCGGGCTCGACCATAGGCATTCTCGGTGGTGGGCAACTGGGGCGCATGACCGCCATGGCCGCCAAGGCCATGGGCTACCAAGTGCTCTGTCTAGACCCCACTCCCGCTTCACCCTGCGGGCAGGTCTGCGATGGGCAAGTAATTGGCTCGCTAAGTGACCCGGCGGCGGCTTTCGCCTTGGCTCGCCAAGCAGACCTTGTGATCTATGAATTCGAAAACATCGCGGCCGAGGTCATTCGTGCTTTGGAGGAACATCATCATGTGCCCCAGGGCAGCCGCATTTTGGCGATTGCGCAAAACCGCATCTTAGAAAAAGGCCACTTAGTAGCGCATGGCTTCCCCGTGGCTCCTTATCGGGTGGTTCATGCCGAGGAAGATTTGACGGCGGCCGTAGCCGAAGTTGGTCTGCCGGCCGTCCTTAAATCGGCCACGGGAGGCTACGACGGCAAGGGTCAGCTGGTCATGCGCGACGACAATGGGCTGAGCGCGGGGCTGGCCATGGTGGCTCGCGGCGGTTCATGGGTGGTGGAGGAGTTCATCGAGCTAGTGCAGGAGGTCTCGGTCATTATTGCCCGCCGGGCCTCGGGGGAGAGCAGGATCTTCCCCCTAGCCGAAAACAGCCATCGTGAGAATGTCCTCTCCGCAACCATTGTGCCGGCCAGGGTAAGCCCACAGGTAGAGCAAAAAGCGCTCGCCCATGCCTTGGGCATTGCCAACTCCCTAGATTTAGTGGGGATCTTGGCGGTGGAGATGTTTGTCACCGCCCGCGGCGTAATCGTGAACGAACTCGCCCCACGTCCACACAACTCTGGGCATTTTTCGCTCGGGGCCTGTTACACCTCGCAGTTTGAGCAATTTGTGCGCGCGGTAGCCGGCCTCCCCCTCGGTTCAACCGATTTGCTCTACCCCGCGCTCATGGTCAACATTCTCGGCCGGGACATGGACAGTGTCCGCGAAAATTGGGCGACCCTCCAACGGGCAGGCCAAGTACATCTCTATGGCAAAAGCGGCGCCCCCGAGGAGCGCCGCAAGATGGGGCATTTGCTCATGCGCACTACTGACCCGGAGGGCGCCAAGAGCTGGGTAGAAGGTGTTTTGCGGCGGTCTATAGTATAATAGTGCCTAAGAAAGAGGTGCTAGCTGTGAAATTTACCAAGATGCATGGCCTAGGCAACGACTTCATCATTGTCGATCTGTGGGAAGAATGTCTAAGCGTTAGCCCCCAGCGCCTCGCGCCAGCCATCTGTCATCGCCACTTCGGGGTGGGGGCCGATGGTTTGGTGCTCATCCGTCACTCGACGCGGGCTGATTGTCGGATGCAGATTTTTAACGCTGATGGCAGCGAGGCCGAGTCATGCGGCAATGCCCTGCGGTGCGTGGCCAAGTATGTTTACGACGCCGGGCGCGCGCGCGGGGATATGGTCACCATCGAGGCCTTAGCCGGCATTTATAGCATAGAGGTTATCCCCCGTGGTCAGCAGGCGGACCGCTTAAAAGTAAACATGGGTGTGCCGCTCGTTGCGCCGAGCAAGGTAGTGGTAGATACCCTGCAGTCTAGCTATGAAGGTCTGGTGGTGAACACCGGCGTTCCCCACCTCGTCATCTTTGTCCCTAGTCTCGCCGGCGTGGACTACATGGGGGAGGGGCGGCAGATTGAGCGGCATGAGCTTTTCCCCGAGGGTGTTAATGTAGATTTTGTCGAAGTCCTGCGGCCGGATTTGTTGCAGCTCTTGGTGTGGGAGCGAGGGGCAGGTGCCACCTTGGCCTGCGGTACCGGAGCGAGTGCCGCCTTAGTTGCCGCGAACCTGCTGGGTTTCTCTCCCCGCGCGGCCACGGTCGCTCTCCCCGGCGGGCAACTCCATATCGAGTGGAACCAAGATGACGGCTGCATTTACATGCTCGGTCCGGCGGAAAAGGTGTTTAGTGGCGCCTACCACGCGGTGGGAGGACGATAGGTCCTAGGAAAGGGTGACTACCTTGGCCGCCTGCTCGAGGGCTTCGATAATGGCATACATATTGGTAATTTCGCCGATAGCCAGGCTATCCTTTAGGCCATAGAAGTCGAGGCACAGGCCACAGGTTTTGATGGTGAAACCCTTGGCGGCAAGGCGCTCGAGGCTCGGCAGGTGCAGAGAACCTTGGCAGGTTAATTTGGCACCGGCGTTGACAAAGAGCAAGGGCCCCGGGGTGTTTTGGCTTTCGCTCAGGGCGTAGAGGTAGGTCTTCATCAGGGTGCGGCCGAGAGTTTCGTCGCCCCGCCCGAGTTCATCGGCGGCGATGAGATACACTGTCGGTGCGCTGGCGTTTGTCCACGGGAACCGTTTCTCTGGTGGCTCCGCGCGCTCCGGCTGCCCCTCGGTCTTGGTAATGACGATGCTGAAGATCCCGCCTTCTTCGCTCACGGTGGTGGTGTAGCCCTGGCTTTTGGCAAACTTAAGGACATTTTCGCGCGATATAAGGTTGTCCACGAGGCAGGTTAGGCTGCCGCCTTCGAGTTCAGCGAGGGCTTTTTTAGTTTGGATAACCGGCTCGGGGCAGCTAAGACCGCAATTGTTGATGACTTTCATGGTATTGCTCATTCCTCCCTCATTTCGGTATAGTATAATTTGTGATGGTGATATTTTGATGGTTGGTGATACGTGTGGACAAAGAAAAAATCCTGCTTTGGGGTGCCGAGAAAATGCAGCAGGCCGACGCCACTCCCTTAGAGGTTGGCTACCGGTACTACCATGGGCTGCGCACCGCCGCTCTGACGGGTGCCCTAGCTAAAGCGATGGATTTAAAGGTAGATGCCGAGGTCCTCTACATCGGTTCCTTCCTGCATGATGTGGGCAAGGCCGAATGCAACGGTTTCGGCCACGGCCGTCGTGGCCGGGAGATAATAGAGGCTGAGATACCGCACCTCTTTACTCCCGCTGAGTTAGCGCAGGTCACCGACATGGTCGCCAACCACTATCGGCGGCCATGTCAGGGGGGGAAAAATAGCGACAGGCATCCCTTCTCTGCCGAAGTGCTCCTCGTGCAAGATGCCGATGCCTTAGATCATTTTGGCAGTAGCGCTGTCTGGTTGGCGTTCCACTGGTCAAAACACCAGGGGCGCAATCAAAGCCAGACCATCCAATTTTATCACAACGAGGACCTTCTGTGGCGGCAACGCGCCTTGGCGGGGCTGAACTATGACTTGAGCCGCCGCGAGATGGAATATAGGCTAGGCCGCATAGACGAGTTTTTTGCCCACTTTGCCCAAGAAGAGGCGGGGGCATTGACCATGCCCCCGCTCCTGCGCCCGTGATTAATCCTTCACTATTTCGGCCAGGGCCTTGAGCGTCCCCGCCAGACCGGCGAGGTCGCTCGGTATAATAATCTTCGTGGCCTGACCTTTGGCAACCTCACGCAGGGCATCAAAACCCTGGATGGTCAGCAAGGCCTGGTCGGGGTTGACACCTTTGAGCATGCTTAGCCCGCGCGCCCGCGCCTCATTGATTTTGATTATGGCCTCGGCCTCGGCCTCGGCCGCGAGGATGACTTGCGTTCTCGCACCTTCGGCCTCGAGGATGGTGGCTTGTTTACGCCCTTCGGAGATGAGGATATTGGATTGGCGTTCGCCTTCGGCGGTGAGGATTTGCGCGCGCTTGTTGCGCTCGGCGCGCATCTGCTTCTCCATGGCTTCCTTGATATCTTGTGGGGGTTCGATGGACTTTAGCTCGATGCGGTTTACTTTGACCCCCCACTTGTCGGTGGCTTCATCGAGGATGATGCGCAACTGAGCATTCACGCGTTCGCGCGAAGTCAGAGTTTCGTCTAAAGATAGTTCGCCGATGACATTGCGGATGGTGGTCTGGGTGAGCTTCTCAATGGCGCCGCGCAGGTTCGACAACTCATAAGTCGCCTTGACGGGGTCGGTAATTTGGTAGTAGATGACAGTGTCGACCTGCATGGTCACATTGTCCTTGGTGATGACGGGCTGGGGCGGGTAATCGAGGACATGCTCGCGCAAATCCGTGAGCGGCAAGACACGATCGATAAAGGGCACCACAAAGTGCAGTCCATTAGGCAAAAGACGGTGGTAACTGCCCAAGCGCTCAACCACACCGATGGTAGATTGGCGGATGACCCGGAATGTGCGGGTGGCCACGAAAAACACAAAGAGCAGTAGCACCAAGAAAAAGAGAACCTCAAAATCCATAGCGAACATCCTTTCTTCCGTTTAGTCTTTAGTGGCTATCTTCAGCGCGGCGTACGATGAGCCGCACCCCCGATACGGACACTACGGTGACCTTGGCTCCTACCTCAATCGCCGCATTCGTTTCGGCTAACGCCGCCCAGTCTTCGCCTGACACCGTCACGCGCCCGAGGCCCGTCTCGGCTGCAATCGCTGTAGTGACCAGGCCCGTCTTGCCAACCAAGGCGTTGTAGTTGGTCTTCGTTGTTGGCCCGGCGAGGCCCTTCTGCACAAATTTCCGTAAGCCGAAAAGACCGATGAGGGTGACGACCAGGAAGGCAAATAGCTGCCAGGGCAAGTTAAGGCCCAAGGCGGCTATCATCCCCGCGGCGAGAGCCCCGATACCGAAAAAGATGATAAAAAAGCTCGGCGTGACTATTTCCAGGCCGACCAGCAAAAGTCCAATGATGACCCAAGTCAACCAGGCACCCATAGCAAAAACTCCTTTCGCGGTACGACTAGCGGTACTACCAGCGGTACTACCAGTAGTACGCTCGGATAAAGTAGAAGTTTCGCCGGAAGGTGCGTTGTCGTAAATTATGCTTTCGACCCTATATTTCCCGGGAAAAGTTTGTCCTTCGGCCGTGCTTTTTGCCGTCTAGCGTCGAAGTAACAGCAACGCTGTCGCATTAACTACAACCGGTAGTGGTGTAGAAAATGCGCACCACAAGCTATTGACTTTGGTGGCAATAATGGTAGATTTATCATATGAGGGAGGTGGATTCGTGCTCAGAAAAAAAGTGTTAGTCATTGACGACCAGGCTGGTATTCGAGCGCTCCTGACAGAGGTATTTACGGCGCTCGGCGTTGAAGTTCTTGAAGCGAAGAATGGCAGCGAGGGACTTGAAACCATGGATAGGCGCCAACCCGACATGATTTTGCTCGACATGAAAATGCCGGGGCTTTCCGGCATCGAGACCCTTCGCCTTATTCGGGCAAAAGATTACGCTGTTCCTATCATCTTGGTGACCGCCTATCAAGAGAACGACATCATTGTCGAGGCAGAGCGTTTGGGAGTGACCGCGCGACTGGTCAAGCCTTTTGATATCGAGGAAATAAAACGCATCGCGCACCTTGTCATTAATTGCGACACTTTCTTGGTTGCGGGTGCATAGGAGCATTTGTTAGAATGTCTTAGGGTTAACCTTCCTCTAGGCACAGCCTGTGGAGGGTTTTTGTATTATAGGAGTGATGTTATGGAGTGGCAGAAGCTTTTGAACCCGGTACAAAGACAGGCGGTGATGCATGGCCGCGGACCTTTACTTATACTGGCGGGGGCAGGGAGCGGCAAGACGCGGGTCTTGACCTACCGGATCATGCACTTGGTGCGGGAGCAGAAGGTCAACCCCCACAGCATCTTGGCCATTACCTTCACCAATAAGGCAGCTAAGGAGATGCAGTCGAGGCTCAAGCGACTCCTCCCCGAGGCTCCCAGCATCTTTGTATCTACATTTCACTCGGCTTGCTTAAGGTTTCTTAGGCGAGATATCACGAGGCTTGGGTTGGCGAGCGGCTTTGTGGTCTACGATGCCCTAGACCAGGTTTCTCTCATGCGCGAATGCCTGCGGGAGCTGCAACTTGACCAAGAGAAGTTTTCGCCCCAGGCCGTCCTCGCGCGCATCAGTATGGCCAAGAATAACTTGCAAGATGCCAAGGCTTACGCTGCCCTGCGACTGGATTACTTTGAAACAAACGTGTCTCTGGCCTACTCTCTTTACGAGAAAAAGTTGCGGCAGAACAACGCGCTTGATTTTGACGACCTGCTTCTCTGCGCCTTGCGGCTCCTAGAGGGACATCGCGAGGTGCGCGAATACTATCAGCAAAAGTTTCAATACATTTTGGTGGACGAGTATCAAGACACCAATTGTGCCCAGTACAAGATAGTGAACTTATTGGCCGCGGTGCACCGCAATCTTTCTGTGGTCGGCGATGATGACCAAAGCATCTACCGGTGGCGCGGCGCTAATTTGCAAAACATACTAGATTTTGAAAAGGATTACCCGGAGGCAACGGTCTACAAACTCGAACAAAATTATCGCAGCACCAAGGCCATTCTCGAGGCCGCTAACGCCGTAATTAATAAAAACCAAGGACGCAAAGAAAAAGCGCTTTGGACCGAGAACCAAGAGGGGGAACCCGTAGTCGTTTTTTCGGCCCAGACCGAGCAAGAAGAAGCCTACTTCGTCGCCCATACCATCGCCGAGCAATTGGTCATCCGCGACAAATTCGATTATAGTTCATGCGCAGTGCTCTACCGCACCCATGCCCAGTCGCGTGCCATTGAGGAGGCCTTTATGCGCATGGGCGTGCCTTACCGTATTATCGGGGGGCTGCGCTTTTATGACCGTAAAGAAGTAAAAGATCTTTTTGCCTACCTCAGGCTCCTCGTCAATGGCCAAGATGACATTAGCTTTAAGCGCGTCATTAACGTGCCGCGACGCGGCTTAGGCGAGGTCACCTTGCAAAAGTTGGGCGAACTCGCTCTTGCCAAGCAATGCTCTCTCCTGCAGGCGGCGGCGGCCGCCCATGAGTTAAGCGGGGTGAGGGGTAGTGCAGTAGGGGCGCTCAAGACTTTTGCCGCGCAAGTGGCTGAGCTTAGCAGGCAGGCGGAATTCCTGGCCTTGCCGGATCTCGTAGAAGAAGTTTTGCGCGTCACCAAACTCAAGGACAGTCTGCTGGAGGAGGGGCGTGGTGCTTCTGAGGCGTTAGCGAGAGTAGAGAACGTCATGGAAGTAGTTTCTGTCGCGCAGGACTTCGAGGAAAGCAATGCCGAGAACAGTTCGTTGGCTGACTTTCTTAGTTCCACCACCTTGGTGACGCAGGGCGATGACGATGA
>QLUC01000130.1 GCA_018725275.1 Bacillota bacterium
ACCACGAACTGGTGGGATGCTCCGGCTACAACACTAGCAGCGGCTAACGCGCATGTGCCGGCGACCACAGGTATCCACGGCGTTGGTGCTTCGACCGTTGAGAGCGTAGCTGGCGCACAAAGTAAGGTGGACACTCATGCCGCGCTCACCACTGCGCACAGTGCGGTTTCTGCTGCTACTGCTAGTAGGATTATCATACGCGATGCGGCAGGGCGGGCGCAGGTTGTTGATGGCGCAGTAGCGGCAGATATTGCCACTAGAGGGCAGGTGGACACTCATGCCACGCTCACCACGGGCATTCACGGTGTAGGAGCGAGTACAATAGAAAGTATCGCCGGAGCACAGGCAAAAGTAGATGCACGCGTTAGTGGTGGTACTCCAGCCTCCGCTACCGCACCTGGTACAGTCGGCGAAGTCAGGTGGGACGCCACTTTTATCTACGTTTGCATTTCGGCTAATACTTGGAGACGAGTAGGGATTACAGCGTGGTAAGGAGGCAACCTCATGTATAACACCGGCAGACGCTACAACACAATTACACGTTATAACGTGCCACCCGCGCCTGCGCCGTGGTTTGCCATGCTCGCACATGCGCAACCGGTGCTTGTGGACTCCGGTTTGCGGTCGGTGGCTGTGCTCCATGCGGCGCATGAGATTTTTATCAGTGAAACTTTAGGCGGCGAGGATAAGCTGACGTTCAAAGTGCCGTTTCCTGTTCCTGTCGAACTTACTGTGGGCGCACTTGTAGATATGGCAGGGCGCGTCTATCGTGTTACCATCACTCGCAACAGCGAAACTGCCGAAGGCTTACGCTTACTAGACGTGGAAGCCTGGGCGCGGTGGTACGACTTGGCCAAGATGCCGGAGTTGCCTGCGCGGGAGTGGATAGGTGCGAATATTATTGAGGTATTGTTGTGGTTGCTGCCAGGTAGTCACTGGTCGGCGGGAGGGACAGCGGTCCATCATCGGCGCAATATACAGTTTCGCGGTGGAGTAGACCGGCTAGGTTTCTTACGGGAAGTGGAACGGGTTTTTAACACCGAAATTGTTTGGGACACACGAGAACGACGTATATCTTTCGTACCGACAGGTGGTGTAGATAAGGGGTTATTTTTCCTGAGGGGACGAAATTTACGAAAGTTTGAAGTGGATGTTGATTTTTCAGACACAGTACATCGTTTATACCCGCGTGGACGGGGTGGTATGACCATCGCGGCGGCCAACGGGGGCATACCATTTATTGAGATAACCAGCCTACTCGACCCGCCACCGTCTGCTGTACTAGTAGCGGAAGAATTTACTGACCCAGCATTGCTACTAGTTTTTGCTAGTAGTGTCTTTGCGACGATGAACACGCCTCGAATCAGCTACGCTTGCGATATTGTAGATGTATCCGCGCTACCAGGATTACTGGAGCAGCAGGTCAAGCTTGGTGATGTCGTGGATGTATACGATGATGGTATAGATTTTCACGTTAAGACGCGTATCGTCAGGGTGAAGTATAACGTGAGTGAGCCATGGGGTAGCCAGCTTGAATTAGCCAATAATATGTTGGATTTAAGCAGTACCGTAAGCATGTTACAGCGACAAGCAGGTAGACTTGATGAATGGGTACCCCTACCTATGCCCCCATGGGAACCTGAGATTTTTGTCGCTGATAGTATAACGCTTAGTCATTGGATGTTGTCTGTAGCGGACGAGCTAAGAGTATTGCGACCCGAAGATGTAAGCTCTATAATTGCAGATAGCACGACTCTGCCGATTATGGGGGCCACTGATGTTGCTACGGTAACATTGACATAAAAGGAGGCAATAAGATGAATGAAAATCTCAGTCTTGATTCGTGCGCTGTCGAGGGGTATGTGACCGTACAGCTCTTTGATGCGCATACAGGCAAGCAGGTGGATGAACAGAAAGGGAAAAACTTTTTGTCACGTGCGCTTACGACCAGTTTCTTACGCATGGCGCAGAGGTACGTGTTCGCGCACCAGCACCCAGCGCAATGGGACGTGGTGTCGCTGAATATGTTCGGAACTGCTGAAGACCACGGAGTTTTCCGGTGGATGATACTAACGGATTCGCCGCTAGCAGAGGATGCAACTACAGAACACACTGTCCCCGGCACTATAATTGGTTACTCCAACCGGCAGCCACATGTTGATACAGACTTAAGACGGGGACTTATCAACCGCGCAGAATCCCACCATAACTCCTCGCAAACACGTTGGGTGGTGGACTTTGCGACAGACCGCGGCAATGGCACGTTCCAGAGTGTGTGCTGGGGGCGAAATTCTTTAGGCACGCTGAGTTTACCGGGTTTGACGGGGGTTGGGCTGTCTCCCGCGACATTTGATTGGCGCAGCGGGTTTAATGTGCCGTCTTGCCTTTTCTATGAAGGTGATTACTGGATAACAACTCCAAACACCTCTTTTGTTCGTCGTTTGAGTGCCAGTAATGGGGCTTTGCTGTGGTCAAGGGATTTACCGCTCCCTGCCTTAAGCGCTGGTCGGAGTACGTTGGTAGTACGGAGCGACCAGCTGTTCTACAATAGTAATACTGGTCGTCTAATACGACACACGATTAGCACTAACACTAATGTTGACTTAGGGGCAACGACTGGCGGTGCTGCCCGAATAGCGTTAATCGGTGATATAATACACATCACACCGCAAGACACTATTCATGTTGCCGGCACTACCCTGGTTTTGCAACGATATAATGTCGTTACCGCGACTTGGTTGGCGAATTTATCTGTAGCTAATATGCCTGTAAATGCACGCTCGGATATTATCTTCCCTATGGGTGGCAACCTGCTCCGTATCGGGGGCGGCTTCGCCTCGGACCCTGTCTGGTATTTTGATATAGATGTGGCCGCGGCCACCATCACACCGTTGGGCTTCCCAAGTGTGCCGCTGACTTACCTACGGGGGCATGGTGCTCGACTGAAAGTATGGATACCAACTCAGCCTATTGATTATAGCGGTGTCATAATGCGCCCTGCGGAGGGTATGCTTTTTGACATATCGGATATGCGGGGGCAATTTTTATTAAGCCGCATTCGGTTGCCAGCGCCGATTACGAAAGATGCAACTCGGACGATGAAAATTATCTACGATTTTAATTATTTGTAAGGGAACAAAAATAGGTTGTAGATATGCAAGGGGGTCTTTTAACAGTGACAGACATCGAAATCACCCTAGGCCGGCATGACGAGCGCATCAGTTGCAATGAACAGCAAATCCTAAAGCTAGAAGATGCCTTGAACCGAATCTTTTTCGCGCTTGTTGGTATTGGTGGCGCGGTGATTGCATCGCTGATAATCTTGGTCTTAAATGTCGTTTTGGGGAGGTGAAAAGATGAAGAAGTGGTATCTGTCTAAGACGCTTTGGGCTAATCTTTTGGCGATTGTCGCTGTTTTTGGCTTAGAGCTTACAGGCGAAGAAGTGACAGCAGTTTTAGCAGTCATAAATTTGGTATTGCGTGTGGTGACGAAGGAGGAGTTGACGTGGTAGTTGTCAAGCAGACGAAAGAGGGGGTGGTCAAATATGGCGATCAAGATTATTACTCTTGATCCCGGTTGAGGACATGGGGGTAGACAGCCTGGCGCAGTAGGTCCCACAGGCGTACAAGAAAAGATTGTCGCGTTAGCCGTTGCCCTGCGCGTCCGTGAGCTACTGCAAGGACGTGCGACAGTACACATGACGCGTGAAACAGACGTTGATGTACCGCTGGCTAGACGGCTGGCGGCGCCTGGTGCTGCTTGTTTTGTGAGTATACACTGTAATGCTCACACGTCCAGAACGGCTAACGGCACGGAGACTTTCCGGTTTGCCGGTGGGCATCACAGGAGTGGACTGCTCGCAACCGTACTACAGCGGCATTTGGTACTAAACCTTAGGCTGCGCGATAGAGGTGTAAAGACGGCGGCTTTCCAGGTATTGCGGCAAGCGACGGTGCCTGCTGCGCTTGTGGAGCTAGGATTTATTTCTAACCATGTTGAAGAATCGTTGCTTGAGAGCGAACAAGGCCAGGAACGCGCTGCGCAAGCAATAGCTGATGGTCTAGCCGAGTTTCTAGGACTGCCACAGGTACACACTGTAGTGCTTGGTGACACACTCTGGTCGCTCTCACGGAGGTATGGTGTAACAGAGGCTCAGCTTCGAGAGTGGAACCGTTTGACTACTAATGT
>QLUC01000131.1 GCA_018725275.1 Bacillota bacterium
TGCTACATATCTATCCATAATGGGAAGTATAGAGCAGTTTTGGGTAGGTGTCAAGCAAACTGTTCAAGCCCCCAGCGCCGAGCGAGATTCTACGATTCGTTTCCTTGCTCCGGCTCGGATTGCGCCCGCTGCAAAGCCGCCAAAACCTCAGGTAAATTGCACTCGAAGCGCAGGCAACACATCAGTCGGCCGCAGACCCCAGAAATCTTGGCGGGGTTCAAGGAGAGATTTTGTTCCTTGGCCATCTTGATGGAGACGGGGGCAAAATCGCCCAGAAAGGTGGAGCAGCAGAGCATGCGTCCACAAGGACCTAGGCCCCCAATCATCTTCGCCTCGTCGCGCACCCCTATCTGCCTAAGCTCTATGCGCGTCTTAAAAACACCAGCCAAATCTTTGACTAATTCGCGGAAGTCCACTCGGCCATCGGCAGTAAAATAAAATAGGATCTTCGAGCCGTCAAAGGCAACTTCGACATCAACTAGTTTCATTTCTAAGCGATGGGCAGCAATTTTGTCATGGGCGATAGCGAAGGCTTCCTCCTCGGTCTTGGCCTTCGACAATACCCGGTTTTTGTCCTCATCGTTGGCTTTTCTGAGCACAGCCTTCAGAGGCGCAATCACCGCCGTATCGCTCACTTCCCGTGTTTTGCTCGCCACCTCGCCATATTCGAGCCCCCGTGCAGTTTCCACCACACAGAAATCTCCCACTTCCAGCAGAATCCCCCTGGGGTCAAAATGATACACCTTACCAAGGTGCTTAAAACGCACTCCCACTACCTGCGGCACATTATCCACTCCCCTACCTGCCTACCACGAGCAATTGATCAAGCACCATGCGTTTGCCGATGCCCGGACCCCACTCTGACAACAAAACGTGTAGCGCCTGTAGCTTGTCCTGCAAAAACCCAGACTCAAACTCAGCCGATTGCCTTTCTAACTCCGCACAAACTGTAAAGGCCATGTACTCTTCTAAACCTAGTTTGTGCCATAAAAGGTCCCGCATCCATATCGCGAGAAAGTAGACGTAATCATAGAGCCTGTCTTGTTCCTTCTCTAAAATTACCAACCAATTTAGCTTGTCCGCCAATGTAAACTCTAAGTAATGACGAACCCACTCATGGATATTCTCTAGGGCAGTGACACCCTCAGCCAACAGACGGAGGGCCTCCCCCGGCCGGCCAAACGAGAGGCGGGCCGACATCTGCAAAGCATCCCCATCGTAGAGGCCTCCGGAGACTCTCTGCAAGACTAGGACAGTCTCCTCTAAACTCAAAGTTCCAAAACGCACTACTTGGCAGCGCGACATAATCGTCGGCAGGACGCTGGGGGCATTGGCTAACAAAATAAACACCACTGCCGGCGGAGGCTCTTCTAAAGTCTGCAGTAGACTGTTCGCCGCTTGGACCGTGAGTTTTTCGGCTTGATGCACAATGTATACCTTGCGCTCAGCCACGAGAGGCGTCAAGAGGGCTTGCTTGGTAAGCTCACGCATTTGCAGAATGGAAATGCTCTGCCCGCTGGACTGAACCTCCAGAATATCTGGGTGTGGCCATAGAGCACCGCTGGCAACAATTCCTTTAGCGAAGTTTTCCGCCACTTTTGCCTTGCCTATACCTTTTGCCCCCAGAAATAGATAGGCATGCCCCACCCTGCCACTAGCTAAGATGCCCTCTAACCACGCCGTTACCCGCCTATGCCCAAGAACCTCCTGCCCCAAGGGGACCCCTCCCTAGTAGCGATGAAATTGGGCGACGTCGACCACAAACACGGTCGCTCCCCCAACTTGCACCTCTATCGGATAGGGTATGTAGCTCTCTACCGCCCCGCTGCCCATAGGCGCCATCGGCGTGACTAATTCTTCCCTAGCTTGGCATATAGCGCGGATGCTGCTTAACACTTCGCCAACTTCTGGGTCCTCAACGCCAATAAGCAGGGTTGTATTGCCCGCCTTGAGAAATCCACCGGTGCTAGCGAGCTTGGTGGACCTAAATCCCTTTTCCACCAGCCCCTCAACGAGCTTGGAACTATCCTTGTCCTGAACAACGGCTTTAACTAACTTCATGGCCTTTCTCCCCTTTCCAATTGGTGTATCTGATTCATTATACCACGCGTAATGCTCTCGGGTGCAGCATTTGCGTCAATGAGCACCACCCGTTCTGGAAACATTTGACAAATACTTCGATATCCCGCCGCGACTTTCTCTTGGTATGCCAAGTCGCGCGACTCAATGCGGTCGATCGCCATGCGTCCCTGTTTAAGTTTTTTATGCAGACGCTCTCTCGCCTGTGGGGCGTCAAGGCAGAGCACTATCGTCAGGTCCGGCATCAGACCTCCGGTCGCCGCCAAATTCACCGCCAACACCTCCGCTACACCTAAGGACAGCCCGATGCCTTGATAAACAAGGCTTGAGTCAATGAAGCGGTCCGAAATGACGCATGCCCCGGCCGCAAGCTGTGGCCTTATAACTTCATCGACATGTTGGGCACGACTGGCGGCGTAGAGCAACATCTCGGTGCGAGGGCTCATGAGGCCACTCTCTGGCGAGAGGAGCATCTCGCGAACGGCCTCACCTAACTTTGTACCGCCCGGCTCGCGCGTGAGAAGCACTCGCTTTCCCTCTTGCGTTAGCTCTCTCTCTAGAGCTAGAGCTTGGGTAGTTTTTCCGCAGCCGTCCGGACCTTCAAGAGTAATAAATAGACCTCTAGACATCTTCATCACTAGCCAAGACCCTCACTTTTTCGATCATACTGCATTTATCTGTGTCTTGATGTTCTACCCGGAGCGCTAGGAGGTATTCTACACAGTCCCCTGTAATGACCTGCCCCGGCCAGATAATCGGTATGCCCGGGGGGTAGGGCACGATCGAATCCCCGGCAATCCTTCCTCTGGCCTGTAGCAGGGGGACTTCTACTTTATGTTGCCAGTACGCCTCTCTGGGGCTAACTACCTGCGGGCAATGGGGCCAAGGCAGTGGCTCCGGCCTTAGGGTTCCTGCCTCACAATTAGCGGTTAAACCCAGCAAAGCCCCCCGCAGATTTAGAAGAGCCTCCTCGCGGTCGTAAAGACCAAAAACAAGCGTAAGCGCCAGCGGCTCAGCCATTTCCGGCACAGCGTTACGCGCCGCGAAGTGCCGGGCCAAGGCATAGCCGCTCAGGCCAAATCTCGTGGCATCTATGACGAGACGCAAGGGGTCTTGCCGGTAAGGGCGGGGAGGTGAGTAACAGGGCCAAAGGGCGCGCGCGACCTTTGCTACCTCTATTGCTTCTTGGTACAACTTAGAGCCCCCCTCAGCCATCCTTGCGCGCGCTAGGTCGAGTGAGGTCAGCAAGAGATAGGAAGGCGAGGTGGACTGCATCAGCCTAAGCGACTCCTTCACCCTGGCGCTCCATTTCTCGGTCAGGCAATGCACCCAAGCCGCCCCCGTTAGGGCGAGCCCGGTCTTATGTACACTTTGCACCACGATATCAGCACCTTGCCGCACCGCCGAAAAGGGCGGCTCTTCCGCTAACAGAAGATGGGTGCCATGAGCCTCATCCACTAAAAGTGGCACCCCAAATTGGCGGCAGACAGCGGCCAGCGCAGCAATATCAAGGCACACCCCATGGTAGGTCGGGTGCACTACAGCCACTAAGGCCACGCGCTCGGTGGCGAGCAGGCGCCAGAGCCCCTCGGGGGTGGGACCAAGTGGAATTCCTAACTGCTTATCAAACTCTACCGAAATAAAGCATGGGCTGATATCTCCCAGCACACAGGCATGAAACAAACTAAGATGCGCATTTTGCGGCAGTGCCATCCTCGACCCGCGCGGGCAACAGGCCAGAACGGCGGCAATGAGTGCGGCACTGCTGCCGTTGGTGGTAAAGTGGGTCGTTTTTGCGCCGACCCACTCTGCGGCGAGCACCTCCGCCTCGGCGATAACCCCCCGCGGTGACAGCAAATTGTCTAAGCCCGCGACTTCCGTCAAATCTAGTTGGGGCAGTATCTCTCGAAATTCGCTCGGCAGTCCCCGCCCTCCCTTGTGCCCCGGCACATGGAAAGGGTAGCTTTGGCGGCTCTGGTGCTGCCGGACGGCCTCCCAAAGGGGCGCTCTATTTTGGTCCAGTTTCATCGAGAGCACCCCTCCAGAGACTTTT
>QLUC01000132.1 GCA_018725275.1 Bacillota bacterium
GTCTACAGGGTGGTTTAAAACGCATCCCCCACTTTTGCAATTCCGAATCGCACCCTTGTCGGGCAAAGACTTTGAGCAAGCCCAAGAGAATGCTACTACGGCGCTGGGCCTTCACGCATACGGCATGGAAAAAGACGGCGATGTGCTGCCCGCCCCATATACCTGCGTAGCTTCTTGTCTTTCCACAGGAAAGCAAAAGGCTCCGTCCCTTCTGCTTCTTCTGCTTCCCTTCTGCTTCACGTTGCCATCTCGCCGGAAGGCAATCTCGCGTTAGAACCGGTTATGCAAATATCACGACCAAACTCTACGCGAATTGAGTTCACGCACCTCTCCCAATCTTTAACCTCCTGAATCTCGTCAAAGAACAGATATGCCTTTCCGTCAATGTTTGCCACCCGTTTAACTACTTCATCATGCAGTGCCTGCGCGGAACAAAGCCGCGCAGTGTTCGTAAGGAATGCCCTGTTCGACAAGCTCACCTTTAATCAGTTCCAACATGACAGATTTTCCACTGCGTCGAATACCTGTCAAGACCTTAATAAGCTCCTTCCATATAAAGGGGCGGATTCGACTCATGTACATTTCCCTATTGATCACACAAGTCATCCTCCTTACGCTGTTTTCCACACTATAGCAAAGCTACGTCAACTAAGCAATGGAACGATTGAGTAACCCCCACCTTGCCAAATGGCAAATACCACTTCTCAAGGATTAGCCAATTCACTAATCCTGAGCCAAGTTGGCCCGAGTGTAGCTGCTAGGTTCAGGGCCGCAATGAGACTTGTCTCACTCGCGACGCCTTGGCCAGCAATATCGAAAGCAGTACCATGGTCAACGCTTGTGCGAATCACTGGTAGCCCAACGGTTAAATTTATGCCTTCGCCGAAGTATAGGGACTTGAACACAGCGTGTCCTTGATCGTGGTACATAGCAACGCAGAAACGATAGTGACCTCGGCTCATGCGTGGGAAGAGAACGTCCGCAGGAAGGGGCCCTGCGATGCGAATGCCCGCCATACGAGCCTCTTCTATGGCGGGGACGATCGAATCAATCTCCTCATACCCAAAGAGCCCATCCTCCCCAGCGTGCGGATTCAACCCTGCCACAGCGATGACTTCTCCCTGACGACCGAGCGCCTCCGCTAGGAAATGCGCCAATTTGATCTGCCCCAATACACGCTCCCTCGTAACCAAACCAATAGCGTCGCGCAGGGAGACATGCGTTGTAACATGAAACAAGAACGAATCGCGCGCAGAAAGCACTAGTGAATAATTGCTCACACCAAAGCCCTCCGCAAGAAGTTCCGTGTGGCCTGGGTATGCATAACCCGCAAGCCGCATGGCCGCCTTATTGAGTGGCGCGGTCACTATTCCTGCCACGAGACCTTTTTTTGCCATTCCGACAGCAGCTTGCACATAGGCAACGGCACCCCTGCCCCCCTCAGCAGACAATTCACCTGCGCGTATGTCTACCAAGGGAGAGCAAGGCTGGATGACGGGGATGACATCTACAACATCTAATACAGACTCATCAAAATGGGTTTCACCCTCTGAAAAGCTCAGGCCTGAACCTTTAGGGGCGAAACGTAGCGCATCATCCATAACTGCTTTATCACCTATGACAACAGGGCGGCACAGATGCCTCGACTTGTCCTGGGCTAATGCCTTAACAATGATTTCTGGGCCTATCCCAGCAGCATCTCCCATAGTGATAGCCAGTACAGGTTTATCCTGACCTTTCATGACACGCATCTTCCATTCCCTCTCACGCTTGCTTAGATAATGTATTTACCGCATGTACAAGCACATCTGGTTTCCCGAATCCCCCGGCCTTAGTAACAATCTGCAACCCTGGCCTGCTGCCCCCTCGAAGCCGACATACCGGAATTCCCGGGGCAATTTCGCCAACTATATCCAGGGCATTACTCCCCAGAGCCGCTAGCGTGGCCCTTGCGACATCGCCGCCTGTGGCCACTATACTCACATGAGGTACCTCCTCAAGCAAGCGCTGAGCTACCTTAGCGAGCGCACCAGCGAAAATTCCTGCAACCGTTCCTGCCTCCAGTCCCCGTTCGGCCCCCAGCTGTTGTGCAGCTAACACGTCCGCTGGCTCCCCTTCTGTAATGACAATCGGCTGCTTTCCCTGCTTGACGACCGCTACGGCCTTTGCAGTGACCTCACGCAGATATTGGTCAAGATCAGGGCCAAAAACATTGGCAGTGGAAATATATACGGGCATGGCACCAGATGTCATGAGGACGCGAACCTGCTCACGCGTCACTGGATTCACCGATCCCACAAGCGTGAGCACTCCCTTTGACAAATTAACAGCCTTAGCCTTCCCTGACTCTAAAGCAACAATTTGTGCCAGAGGGGCAGCCAGTCCAGCCGCCCCGACGAATAACAGTCCCTGACGCTCATCTAGTGCTACTCTAGCTATCTGCATCAAATGCGCATCAGAGGTGGCATCGCACACCAATAACCCGCTCGCCTCTTTTGCCTTGCAGATAATTGCCGCGAGATTTCCATCCTCAAGATCACTCAGGGAACAATGGAACACGGGTCGAGAACTTTGCCCCGCTAAGAGCTTAGGAATATAGCTTTCCGTAACGGGAGTGACGGGGTCTCTGCCGGCTGCTCCCTTAGCTACAGGTTGACCTTCTACGAGTAGGTAGCCACCGACAACAGTTCGACCATTCGCAGGAAAGGCTGGACACACAAGTGCCGTACCAAGACCTGTCGAACCTAGTACAGCATCAATTTCGGCTCCTATGGGCCCTCGTAGAGTGGAATCAATCTTCTTAAAGAAAATCTCGACGCCAGCATTCACAAGGGCAGTTGCAGCAGACGCAACTGCGAATTTGGCTTTGGCGGCGTGTAGCGGTCGCGAGTCTGTATTAAATACGACCGCATCTGCCCCCTCTAGGTCTTTCATCCCCCAATCCCCAAAAAGGGCACGGGTCGCAAGACCAGCAAGCGCGAATTGAGCTCCCGTATCGCCGGCTCCAGTCAGATCATCGGCAATAATGCCATAGAGTTTTGTCACTATACCACCCCTATACTAAGAAGCAGCAGTCCTAGACTGTTTCCCATACCTAGTGCAGAAATAATGCGTTATTAGCGGCGTTACGAATGCTGTAACCAACACCGATGCGGCTACCTGAGATGTTGCCGCACCAGCAAAAACGGCAAAGGCAGGGGCTGCCTGCACCACAACCGCTACCGTAGCCACAGCATTGCCTGCCGTGGTTCCGATAGCGAAACCCATGCCTGAATTGCCCTTAAAAAACAACTTGTACATTAAGAAACCTAGGCCACCAGTAATCACTGCAACCAGCAAGCCAAGCACAACGCCAGTGAGGCCTCCTCTGATGAGATTGGTGAGGTTAATCCCTGCTCCCAGAGCGAAGGCAAAAAATGGAATGGTGATAGTCGGTGTTGGCTTCATCATTTCGGCAAATTTGTTATCTAAGTTGCCAAGGACGAACCCAACAAGGAAAGGGACGATGGCGGCAACTATAAAGACCCACGGGATTGCTCCGAGGCCAGACAACCCCAACATTAGAAGGACGAAAAAGGGACCATCGTTTAGAGCACTGGCGACGTAAGCTCCGCGGTCTTCCTCGCTACCATACTGTCCGGCAAGCGCAAGCCATAATCCACCATTGGAATTGGTGAACGCAACGAGTGCCGCCAACAATGAAATCCCCAAAATCCCTTCCGCTCCGAAAATCAGACCATATGCAATTACTAATAATCCTGGAATAAATGTCTTGGCAAGCAGAAGTGCGCCAACACGCGCGAAAACACCCCGGCCCTGTTTCATGTTAATCTGGGCTCCCGTGGCAAGGATCAGCAATGCAATGAGGGGCATTGCGCTGTCTCTAAATAAGGCGGTAGTGAACGAGCCCAGTGCAAGGAAATCTGGCGCAACTCCGCGACATCTAGGCGCAGGTGCTCGCCACCTACCACATTACCAGTATTGACATCTCGCATGTTGCCGCCAAAAACAGCCTCGCGTATACCGTGGTCAGCCATAAGTCACCCTCTCCGGTCTAGCCAAAGCATAGCCTAGAAGCAAAAAGCTCCGTCCCCACTGCTTCCTGGCTCCAAAAGGGAG
>QLUC01000133.1 GCA_018725275.1 Bacillota bacterium
GCCATGGAAAGCAGCGTGGCCATAATCTACAATGCCGACGCCCTTCTGCTCGTCCAGAGCCACCCCAGGCTCGCCTGGCACTTTCTGCGAGTGCTGAGCGCCAGGTTGCGCCTGGCACAGGAGCGCAACCGCATTTTGAGCGCCGGGGCGGCCAGCGCAAAAGTCGCCGCCACCTTGCTGTTGCTCAGTCAGGAACAGGGCCAAGACAGCATCCCGCTCGGGCAGCAGGACCTAGCCAACATGGCGGGGCTGGCGCGCGAGACGGTTAGCCGCGTGCTGGTGTCGTTTGCCAAGGAGGGTCTTATCACCTTGAGACGTAAAAACATCACGCTTGTCGAGAAAAAGCAGCTCGCCCTCTATGCCCTCGAGCAGTAATTAGGCCTGGCCATAGTATAACCGCCATAGCTCCGCATATTTTTCGGCGTGCCGGCGCAAACCCTCGACCGCCTCATCGTCGAGGGTTTTTACTACCTTGGCGGGGAGGCCTACCGCCAGCGAGCGCGGGGGAATGACCATGCCCTCCTTGACGACCGCGCCGGCGCCGATAATGCTGCCCGCGCCGACCACCGCGCCATCGAGCACCACGGCCTTCATGCCGATGAGCACCCCGTCCTCGATGGTGCACCCATGTAGAACCGCGCCATGACCGACAGTGACAAAGTTGCCGATTGTAAGCGGTAGGTCCGCCGCCACGTGGAGCACCGCGCACTCTTGCACGCTGGTCGTTATACCGATACTGATGGCGTTGATATCGCCGCGCAGGACAGCATTAAACCAAATGCTGGAGTTCTCCCCTACGGTGACCCGCCCCATCACTTCCGCGCTGTCGGCGACAAAGGTGTTGGGGTGGATGATGGGCGTGCCGGATTTAAGTTGGCGTATCATAACTGGCCCCCTCAAATAATATATCAAGACATTTTACCACAGGGTCTGCTAATCGCCAAAATAATTTTCCGTTGACGAAGGAATTATGCGGTTCGGCAGAGAAAAATGTGACGGAGTACACCAACAAAAAAGGGGAGATTGCGCATGCCTAATAAAGAGCTGCTGCTCATTCCGGGTCCGACTCCGGTGACGGACGAAATTTATGATGCCCTCTCGTCGGAGACCTATGCCCACACTGACCCCCGCGTCGTCGCCTGTACGCTAGACAGCCTGGCCATGACCAGACAGATGTTTAACACCGATGGGGAAGTATTTCTCATTGCCGGTTCGGGCACTCTCGCCATGGAGATGGCCATAGTGAATACCGTGGCCCCCGGCGAGCGCATCCTCGTGCTCAGCCAAGGCTTTTTCGGCGACCGCTTTATCAAGCTGGCTGAGAGTTTTGGCATCTTGGTCGATGTAGTGGCCAGCGAGTGGGGCAAGAGAGTGTGCCCCGCTACGGTGCGCTTGAAGCTAGAGAGCGCTAAGTACAAGGCCGTGACCATCACCCATGTCGACACTTCCACCGGTGTCCTCGCCGACCTCGACACCCTCGTACCACTCTGCAAGACCTTTGGGGCCTTGGTCATACTTGATGGTGTCTGCGCCACCGCCGCCGCCCCGGAAGATATGGGTCATGACTATGGGCAGGGAGCCCGCCTTGATGTCGTTCTGACCGGCTCGCAAAAGGCCATCGGCGTGCCGCCCGGGCTGGCCATCATCGCCTTTGGGCCCGAGGCCCTGGCAGCTAGGGCCGCCCTAGGCAAGGTCGGCGCCTACTATGCCGACATTTACAACTGGTTGCCCATCATGAAGGACCCCGGCAAGTATTTTGCCACACCCGCTGTTAATATGCTCTATGCTTACCGCAAGGCGCTCCAGATTATCCACGCCGAAGGCCTAGGCGCGCGCTATGCACGTCATAGTCGGGTGGCGAAGGCCGTGCGCGAGGCCCTCCGGCTGCTCGGCTTGGTGCCCTTAGCAGACGAAAAAGTAGCCGCACCCACCTTGAGTTGTCTGCTCTACCCGGCTGGAGTTGACGATTTGACCTTCCGCAAGAGCCTCGCCGCCAAGGGTGTAGTGGTGGCAGGGTCCTTGGCCAGTCTGGCCGGTAAGGCTTTCCGCTTGGGGCATATGGGCAATGTAGAAGTCGCGGAATTGCGGCGCGCCATAGCCCTAATCGGCGAAACCTTGGGCGAGCAGGTAGTTGGTCTAAATGTCACCGCTGCCTTGGCCGTTTTCGACGCCCAATCCCGGCAGTAAGGGATGAGTGCCATGCTCGAGGGAATATTTGCGCCCATCCCCACCCCCTTCGTGGCAGGGGCCATCGCCTGGGATAGATTGCAAGACAATGTATATAAATGGAGTCAAACCTCGTTGGCGGGCCTGGTGGTGCTTGGCTCTAACGGCGAGTTCCCCCTCTTAAAGGCCGAAGAAAAGATTGCCTTAGTGCAAAAGGTGCGAGAATGGCTGCCTCTTGAGAAGAAGGTCATTGCCGGCACCGGTTGTGAGGGGACAGAGGAGGCTGTCGAGCTGTGCCGCGAGTACGCGCGGGCCGGTGCGGACTGTGCGCTGGTGCTCAATCCCCATTTCTATAAAGAATCCTACGGCGATAGAGCTTTGATGGCTTTCTACCTCAGCATCGCGGAGTGCTCGCCCCTGCCGCTCGTGCTCTATAACATGCCCCGCAACACCGGGCTGAACCTCGCGGCCGATTTAGTTATTGCGCTTTCCCGGCACGAAAACATAGTGGGCATCAAGGATAGTTCTGGCAATGTGGTGCAGATGGCCGAGATTTGCCAAGCCGCGCGGGCAGATTTTGCTGTCATGGCTGGCTCGGCGAGCTTCCTCCTGCCCGCCCTCGCGGTGGGTGCGGTGGGTGGGACCATGGCCCTAGCCAATATCATGCCCGAGGAATGTGGTGCCGTCTTAGAGCATTTTGTTGCCGGGCGCCTGGCCGAGGCTCGTACCCTGCAGTGGCGCCTACTTGCGCCTAATGCTGCGGTCACCACGCGCTGGGGTGTGGCGGGCCTTAAAGCCGCCCTGGACTACCTTGGCTACTTTGGCGGCGAGCCCCGCCCTCCCCACCTACCTCTTTTGGCCCCCGAGCGCGAAAAACTCATCGCCGTGCTGAAAGCCGCCGGCCTCTAGCCTTTCTCCCAACCAACATCTTTCTCCGCCGAGAGGAATAGAATAAGTGTCAAATAGACCGGAGGCAAAACCCCCGGTCTTATTTTGTGCCAATTAGTCTGAATATTGATTGTGTTAAAAATAACAGCTTAAAACTAAGGTTTCGCGGCAGGAACAAGCTTGTCTATGCCGAACAAAAAAATCAAGGAAGGGAGAGTGCCATGAAAAAATACCTAAGTATCTTGGTCGCCACTGTTGTCATTGTAACCGCTTGCTTGGCCGGCTTCTCGGTTCAAGCCACCGCCGCGCCCATCCGCGTAATCATCAATGGGCGGCCCATCACTACCGAAGTTCCTCCCGTAGTGCAAAACGGCCGCACCCTAGTGCCTTTCCGGGCTATCTTTGAAGCGCTGGGCGCCGAGGTAAACTGGAACGAGCGCACCAATACGGTTGCTGGCTACCGCGGGCCTAGTTTTGTGCTGCTAGAACCCGGCTCCACCCGGGCCTTTATTACCGGGCGGGAAATTAGGCTGGATGTGGGCCCGCTCATCGTCGCCGGCCGCACCATGGTTCCCCTGCGCTTTGTGGCCGAGAGCCTAGGAGCGCAAGTGGAGTGGGTGGAAGCGACGCGCACCGTGAACATCGTCGACGCACCCTACCCAACGGCTCCCACTGTGGGCCGGACGGGCGGGGAGTTCAGGTCACTTTACTCCGGAGAGCTAACAACGCTCAACTATCTCACTTCAGGCACCTTTGCCGTACACACCCTAGCGGCCAATATTATCGATGGCCTAGTGGAATTTGACTCCTTCGGCGTCCTGCACCCTTCGCTCGCCAAGCATTGGACCATTTCCCCCGACGGCCTAGTCTACACCTTCACCCTCCGGCAGGGAGTGCCCTGGCTGACCTGGGACGGCCGAGAATATGCCGAGGTGGTGGCGCAGGATTTTGTCGACTCGGCGCGCTATGTGCTCACTCGAGCCAATGCTTC